>JANNYY010000530.1:0-10173 GCA_031410355.1 Chitinophagaceae bacterium
ATGGAAGCATCAATCAGTTCGCAAAAATTATGTGGCAGAATTTTTGTTGCCAAACCAACGGCAATACCTTCGGCGCCCTGTGCAAGCAGCATCGGGAATTTCATGGGCAGGGTTACCGGTTCATTTTTACGGCCATCGTAACTTAGTGCCCAGTCTGTTGTTTTTGCATTAAAGGCAACTTCCAAAGCAAACTTGCTCAACCTTGCTTCAATATACCTTGCTGCTGCAGCTTCATCGCCGGTCCGCACATCACCCCAGTTTCCCTGCGTTTCAATCAGCAAGTCTTTTTGTCCCATGTTTACCAGCGCATCACCAATAGATGCGTCGCCATGCGGATGATACTGCATACTCTGCCCAATGATATTGGCAACTTTATTAAACCTGCCATCATCCATTTCCTTCATGGCATGCAGTATCCTGCGCTGCACAGGTTTTAACCCATCTTCAATGGCAGGCACGGCTCTTTCCAGAATTACATAACTCGCATAATCCAGGAACCAGGTTTTGTATTGCCCGCCAATGCCGTTATCGGTGTGCTCGTATTCTTCTTTTGGTTTTTTGCTGTTCGCCATATATTATTTTTCACGCAAAGGCGCAAAGTAAACGCAAAGTTTAATTTGCGTCTTATGCATTTTCGCTTTGTGGCTTTGCGTGCAATTTTATCTCAAACTCTTTCATCTTCCCCAAAGTACCCTGAACATCAAACATATCCTGTGCAATCATCAGCTTTAAACGCCATAATAAATAAGCATCGCCGGTTGTATGTTTTGCTTTAATTAGATGATTATGGATAATTTTTGATGCTTTTTGCCAATCACCGGTTACTAATTTCTTTAATTCGGCATCATAAAAATCATAATCTTCCTGCACTAATTTTTTTCCGCCTTCCAGTAAACGTATGCCCCTGTTCTCCTCACAGAGTTTTGTCCATTCATCAGGGTCCACTTCAAATTCACTGGGAGTTATTTCTCTTTCCAGCTTTTTTGCTTTCACAAATTCTTTGGCAGGAATCTCAAATAAATTTACCGGGTAAAAAAGATTTCCCTTTTCATTTAAAAAAGGAAGATTGTTGAGGTATAAAATAAATATCCTGCCCTGGTAATCTTTTAACTGGCTCATCAGCCAGTAATAGCCGCTTACATCGTGCTTGTTTTGTGCAGCCCATATCCAGATGATCTCATCTGGGTTATTGTCCAAACGTTCTTTTAAATCCGCAACCGTTTTTGCATCATCCACAATCCCTGAATCTACGTGCCCATCATAATCACCACCGGCTAAAACATCACGCCACCATTGTTTACGGCCATGCATGCCTTCTGCAATATATAAATCTGTTAAAGGGCCAACTGCATAATCATCTTTTATTTGCACAATATCCGCCCTCAATGTTTCGTCCAGTTCAAAACTTTTTTCTAATGCAGCAATATCTGCTTCCTGGAATACTATATGAATCATTTTATTTTTATAAATTTTACGCTTACCATTAATAAATAATCATTGCCTGAACATAATCCAGGTTCCCCCTTTCCTTCGACTATCGCTCAGGACTGGCGGAGGGAGTTTTAGGGGGTTGTTTCCTCTGCAAGATCCATTTCCACTTTCAAATTCTCAATAATAAAATCCTGGCGGCTGGGGCTGTTCTTGCCCATATAATACTCCAGCAATTGCTGAATATGTGTTTCGGGCAAAAGCATTACGGGCTGCAGTTTCATATCTTCCCCAATAAATCGGGCAAACTCATCCGGGCTTATCTCTCCCAAACCTTTAAACCGTGTTGTTTCGGGTTTGTTACCAAGCTTTCTTGTTGCTTCCTGTTTTTCTGTTTCATTATAACAGTAAATGGTTTCCTGTTTATTTCTAACACGGAACAAAGGTGTTTCTAAAATATACACATGCCCATTCTTCACCAGGTCGGGGAAAAACTGCAGGAAAAAAGTCATCAGCAATAAACGGATGTGCATACCATCCACATCAGCATCGGTGGCAAAGACAATATTGTTGTACCGCAAACCTTCATAACCTTCTTCTATATTTAAAGCATGTTGTAAAAGATTGAATTCTTCGTTTTCATAAACTACTTTTTTTGTAAGCCCGTAACAGTTCAACGGCTTACCCCGTAAACTGAACACAGCCTGCGTTTCAACACTGCGGGCCTTGGTAATGCTACCACTGGCACTATCTCCCTCAGTTATAAAAATGGTGCTTTCTTTTTGTTTCTCGGCAATTTTATCTTTATCCTTGCCCGAAAGCTCATCATTATAATGAAACTTACAATCTCTTAATTTTTTATTGTGCAGGTTTGCTTTTTTGGCTCTTTCGTTGGCAAGTTTTTTAATGCCGGCCATATCCTTACGTTCACGTTCATTTTGTTCAATGCGTTTTTTAAGTGCATCAGCAGTTTCCGGATTTTTATGCAGGAAATTATTCAACTCTTTCCCTAAAAAGTCTCCTATAAAATTCCGCATACTCGGTCCGCCTTCAAAAACGGTTTGAGAACCCAGCTTTGTTTTTGTCTGGCTTTCAAAAACCGGTTCCTGCACCCGTACACTTAGCGCAGCACAAACACTTCCACGAATATCAGCAGCATCATAATCCTTTTTATAAAATTCACGGATCGTTTTTATTAATGCTTCCCGGAAAGCAGCCAGGTGCGTACCGCCCTGCGTGGTAAACTGACCGTTTACAAAACTGTAATATTCTTCGCCATAATCATTTTCATGCGTAAGGGCAACTTCAATATCCTCCCCTTTTAAATGAATGATTGGGTAACGAATTTCATCTTCATTGGTTTTGCGTTGCAACAGATCGAGCAAACCATTTTTGCTTACATACCTTTTGTTGTTCAGGTTCATAACCAGCCCTGCATTCAGGTAACAGTAATTCCAAAACTGGTTATCAAGATATTCCTGTACAAAATGAAAGTTCTTGAAAATTTTATCATCAGGCACAAAAGTTACCAGTGTACCATTCTCTTCAGTTGTTTTAGTTTCTTTATATTCCTGCGTTAAAACGCCTCTTTCAAATTCAGCGGTTTTTTCTTTTCCTTCACGATAGGCAGTTACTTTAAAATAATTGCTCAATGCATTTACCGCTTTGGTACCCACACCATTAAGCCCAACACTTTTTTGAAAAGCCTTGCTGTCGTATTTAGCCCCCGTATTTATTTTGCTAACCACATCAACCACTTTGCCAAGGGGAATGCCGCGGCCATAATCCCTGATGGTAATGGTTTTATCTTTGATATTTACATCCACATGTTTGCCATAACCCATGGTATGTTCGTCAATGCAGTTGTCAATTACCTCTTTCATTAAAACATAAATGCCGTCATCGGGACTGCTGCCATCACCAAGTTTACCAATATACATACCGGGGCGCAGCCTTATATGCTCCTTCCAGTCCAGGCTGCGGATGGATTCCTCGTTATAATCATGCTTTTCGTTCTCTGCCATTTTTTGTAGTTAAACGTTATCTGTTAATTGGTTAACACGCTAAATGCTAAATACATTTTAACGGATATACATATTAACGGATAACCTTTCAATAAGTGCTGCGAATATAACTGAATGAGCGGATTTTTAAGGAGAACGAATTATCCACAATTGTTTAATAAATGTGAGCAAAAATAAATTTTATAGCTTTAGGCAAAATCTTACAAAAATGAATCTTGATCTTACAAATAAAACTGCCCTCGTTTGTGGCAGCACACAGGGGCTTGGATATGCAAGTGCTGTTGAACTCGCTTTATTGGGCTGCCACGTTGTATTAATGGCCCGCAATGAAGAAAAATTAAAAGAAACGGTGCTATTACTTGACCGCTCAAAAGGCCAGCAACATCAATACCTGGTTGCAGATTTTAGTAATACAAATATGGTCAAATCTGTTATTGATAATTTTATAAAAAACAATACCATTCATATCCTGGTTAATAATACCGGCGGGCCTGCCGGCGGCGCGGCATTAACTGCTACGGCAGAAGAATTTTTATCAGCCTTTAATAACCATCTTATTAACAACCATAACCTTACACAGGCAGTTGTGCCGGGTATGCAGGAAGCTGGTTTTGGAAGAATAATCAATATCATTTCTACCTCGGTAAAAAGCCCCATTGCCGGTTTGGGTGTAAGCAACACCATCAGGGCTGCGGTAGCCAACTGGGCAAAAACCCTGGCAACCGAACTTGGGCCGTTTGGTATAACCGTAAACAATATTTTACCGGGGTTTACTAAAACCGTAAGGGCCGATTATGTTATTGCATCAAAAGCAAAAGCTGCAAATATTACTGAAGAGGAAATTATGAAGCAATGGGTTGCAGAAATACCGGTTGGCAGGATAGGCCAGCCAGAGGAATTTGGTGCAGCAGTAGCTTTTTTATGTTCGCCGGCTGCGGCTTATATAAATGGTATTAATTTGCCGGTAGATGGTGGCAGGTTAGGCTGTCTTTAATTTTTTTATAGTGCGCAACCCTTTTTATTTTATTTAAGTCTTGATATTAGATGTTATTATGAAAATTAATATTAAATTCATATTAATATCCTTTCTTTAATTTTAAACTTTAATCAAAAAAAACAAAAAAATGAAATTGACAAAATTATTAATGGCCGTGGTTGTATCAGCCACCATGCTTTTTGTAAGCTGCAAACCAAAAGATGCAGATATTAAAGCAAATGCAGAAAAAGCCTTAAAGGCCGATCCCATGATGATGAGCACCACTGTTGATGTGAAAGACGGTGTGGCTACTATTGGCGGCGAATGCAAAGATGATGCCTGCAAAGCAATGTGCGAAAAAACGGTTTCAGGTGTTAAAGGCGTAAAATCTGTTGTAAACAATTGTACAGTTGCTGCACCGCCTCCTCCTCCGCCTGCTTCAGTATCTACTGCATTAGATGAAGCTACCATGCAAAGAGTAAAGGATGGCCTGAAAGACATTCCCGGTGTTACTGTTGAATTTATGGGTGGCAAAGCTGTACTAAAAGGCGAAGTTACAGCAGCCAACAGGATGAAAATAATGCAGATGCTTTCCGCTGCAAACGTACTTTCTGATGTGAGTAATCTTAAAGATAAAAAATAATTTAATCAAACTTAAAAAATAAATAAAATGGCATTACAGGATAAATATGCTGAGTTAATACAATCAGCCACTACATTGGGTGTTACAAACCTTGCTACCGCAGAAAAAGAAGGTGTACTGCATGTTAGCGGTACTGCAAAAAGTACGGCAGATTATGATGCGCTTTGGGCATTGTATGCTAAAATTGACCCCAATATGGCCAGCGGCGATCTGATGATGAATATTGATATTAAAGCCGATGCAGGGGCCCAGTTGAAAGTAACAACCGACAGCAGTAACCTTAACATCAGAAGTACGCCAAGTACCGAAGGAGAAGTAGTTGGTAAAGCTGCGCATGATGAAATTGTTACCCTTGTTGAAAAAACGGATGACAGCTGGTGGAAAATTAAAACCGCCAATGGTGAAGAAGGTTATGCTTACGCACAATACCTGTCTCCTCTTTAAAACATAGGTTCAAATTATAAAAGCCATCCCGGTTTAGCGGGGTGGCTTTTTTATTTGTAGTTTTAATACAAATTATTTTGTATGAAGAAGACATTGATGTTAGTTAGTTTATTTTTTATTGCTGAAGCCAATGCACAGTTTTTTAAAAAAGATGCAGGCCTGGCACATACATTTTCCATTGTTGCCCGTGACCCGATAACCGGCGAAATGGCCGTGGGTGTGCAAAGCCATTGGTTTAGTGTGGGTACAGCAGTAAGCTGGGGCGAAGCTGGTGTTGGTGTGGTGGCTACCCAATCTTTTGTAAATAAAAGTTATGGTATTAAAGGATTGGATTTGATGAAGAAAGGTAAAACAGCACCCGAAGCTTTAAAAGAATTACTGGCAGCAGATGAAGGCAGAGAAGTGAGACAGGTTGCTATGATTGATGTGAATGGAAATGTAAATGCATACACAGGGAAAAGCTGTATTGACCATGCAGGGAATATGGTTGGCAAAAATTATTCGGTACAAAGTAATATGATGCTGGGTGATAAAGTAAATGCTGCTATGGCAAAAGCATTTGAAGGCAGCGAAGGAAAGCCCCTGGCAGAGCGGGTTTTACTGGCTTTAAAAGCTGCCCAGGCTGCCGGTGGGGACATACGTGGTAAACAATCGGCTGCAATTTTGGTTGTTGCCGGCAAAAGCACCGGCCAACCCTGGAATGAACGCCTGATTGACCTTCGGGTTGATGATAACAATGCACCGCTTGTGGAAATGGACAGGCTATTAAGATTATACCGGGCTTACGAACACATGGACAAGGGTGACCTGGCTACAGAAAAAAATAACATGAAACTAGCCATGGAAGAATATGGCGCTGCCATGAAAATGTTTCCTGAAAACCTGGAAATGCAATACTGGACAGCCATTACTTTAGCTAATAATAAAAAGGTGAAGGAAGCATCGGAGTTGCTGCAAAAAATTTATAAGAAAGATCCCAATTGGAAAGAATTAACAAGGCGGTTACCCAAAGTAAATTTATTAACAGTTTCTGAAAAGGATTTAAAAGAATTATTAAAGTAAATTTGCAAAAAATAAAATTGATGAAATTCCTGAACAACTTTGTGAGTACCCTTTTATGCTCGGTAATCATTTTTTCCTGTACGGCTCAAACTAAAACCAGTTTAACTGCAGATGAATTTGAAAAAGAAATTACTACAAAAGAAAATATCCAGGTACTGGATGTAAGAACGCCTGCTGAATTTTTCTCGGGCCATATCAAAAATGCATTACACGCCGATTGGAATGATAAAGCAGAATTTGAGCGGCGGTTGGCATTTATTGATAAGAACAAACCGGTGTATATATATTGCCTTGCCGGTGGCAGAAGTGCAGCGGCTGCTGATAAAATGCGTAAATCGGGCTACACCAATGTTTACGAACTTACCGGCGGCACCAATGCCTGGCGTGCAGCCAATAAACCATTGGAAGGTAAAAGCACCGAAAAGCAAATGAGCATTAATGAATTGAATGCTACCATCACAGGCACAAAAACTGTATTGGTTGATTTTGGTGCAAGCTGGTGCCCGCCCTGTAAACTTATGGAACCTGTTTTAAAAAATCTAACTGAAAATAACAAAGGAAAATTTACTTTGGTAAAAGTAGATGGTGGCCGCGACCAGGATATTTTACAGCAATATAAAGTTACCGCACTGCCTGTGTTTATTGTTTTTAAAGATGGAAAACAGGTTTGGCGTAAAGATGGTATTGCAACTGAGGAAGAACTGGGAGAGCAGGTTAAATAAGAAACCCCCTCCGCCCCCTAAAGGGGGAACTTGAGTTCAAGGTGCAAGGTAAGTGCTGAGTAGCGAAAGGTGAGTCTCCTTGGCGATTAAAGATATAATGAAGATGTGGAAGATAAAATGATTGGTGCTGATCTGAAGCGCCGCTCCCTCTCCTCCCGGAGAGGTAACTGAGCAAAGCGAAAGTTAGGAACGAAGTTCGGGGAGGGTGAGGTTGATCAATCCTGCGTTAACTCTTTTATAAAATCACTTACCAGATAACTGATCAGTTTACCGGTTGATTCACTTTTTCTGCCATCGGCTAATTGGGTTGCGCCTTCGCAAATATGCAGGTAAGCCACTTTAGCATCCTGTGCTGTAAACGTAATATATTTTCGGGCCAGTAATGGTGTAATTCCACTCGGTGTAAGCGCACTGCTTAATGTATGCTCAATGCAGTCAAGGTCAATTTCTATGCCCGTATAACTGTCTTCGGTAAAGCCCGTTGCATGTGCAACCGCCTGTATAAAATTCTTCCGTTCATGAATAAATATTTCTTCGTAACTGATATAATCTAAAAAAGGGTTGTTATGAATATCAATTAAAACATTCTGCGAAATATAATTTTCATGTAAGCCAACCATACAATATTTTCCCAGGTAACCGTCTTCTTCTGCATACCTGAATCCATTACCACTATGCCTGCCTTCTGCAACATTATAATCCGCATGGGCATCCAGGTTAATACAGTTAATTTGTGAAAGCGGTATCATCTCGGCCTTGTGCAATCCCTTGGCAACACCTTTTATAATGGGATAGGCATTGTTGTGGCCGCCCCCAATAATAATGGGTATTTTTTTTGCAGATGCGATCACTTTAAGCAGGTCTTCCACTTCTTCATCAACAATATTCAATGCGTGGCGGTAGGCATTAACTTTTTCTTCGGGATTGTATGCATTATTCTCGATTAAAAATTTAATATCGCCAAAATCAAAATGCCCTAAGACCAATGTATTTTCCCCGGTAAAAAAATCATTACTCTGCGTGTTTAAAAAAGAAGTGAGGAAAGATAGCCAGGCCGTTTCAGTTCCTCCTACCCCATAATTGGCTTTAACACCAAAATCTTCAGGGATACCCAATATTACATACCTGGCATCCGACTCCTGTAATACTTCCGGCCACTCCCTGTCTGGTTTTAAAAACCTTACCCGCTCTCCCATCCTGGTTTCAAAGCGGCGTACTTTGGTCATGGATAAAATATCATCCTTAGAATAAAACTTAAAATGCTTCATTGAGGAAAGTTAGGGAAATTCCTTTTGTAAAAAGAGCAACTTATCAAAATAAATATTTCTAATTAAAATGATAAAGAATTTGTTGCAGCATTTTTTTAAAAGAATTAACGTTCAACGCTGTCAATTAAAAAATCGTTGGTATAGTATTTGTTTATTGGATCGCTATGAAAAAACAAAACGTACGCTCCGCAATTTTATTTGGCATTGGCATTGGATTGTCGGCCATTGCTACAGCCCAATCTGTAAAGGGCGAAATGAATGCCTTTGAAAAAGGATCTGTAACATTCAGTGCCGGTGTGGGTGTTGGTAAAGAATATAACAGTAATTATTACAATGCTGCTTTTGGCACAAAAGCCGTAGTTGAAGCAGGTTTGTGGCAGGCAGGGCCTGGTGTAATAACATTGGGTGGCCAGGTTGGTGGTACATTTTCAAATGGCGGTACATTGGATAATTATAAAGCCCATACCCTTGTGGTGGCTGGCCGTTCGGCATGGCACAACGGCTGGGATGTAAGCGGGCTTGATACTTATGCAGGGCTTTCTGCCGGTGCAGGTTTTAATCAATACAAATACAATAAGAACGGCACAATAAAACAAAGTGAAGTATTGCCGGTGTTTGGCGCTTTTGTTGGCGCTTCTTATTTTATTACGCCAACATTTGGTTTTAATGTCGAAGCCGGTTCTGATATTACACAAATACAGGGCGGTATTATATTTAAATTAAAATAACCTTTCTGTTTTGTTATTTTTGTTGTCTATCATTATTGTATGGCAGCATCAAAAGCATATAAGTCCAATCTTATTTTTACGGGTGATGAATGGTTGAATGACCATGCAGTAATTGTTGAAGCTGGTATAATCAAGGCTTTACTTCCTTTTGAAAACATTCCTGCAGATATCAAAACAGAAATTTTTACAAATAGTATTCTTGCTCCTGCATTTATAGACTTACAGATATATGGCGCTTATGAAAAATTATTTGCAGTATATCCAGATACAGATTCCTTAAAATTATTAAACAAATACAGCAACAGCGGCGGCGCAGCATTTTGTATGCCAACTGTTGCTACCAATAAAACCGAAATACTTTATCAGGGTATTGATGCCATAAGAGAATATTGGCAAGAGGGCGGCGAAGGAATTTTAGGATTACATGCAGAAGGCCCCTGGATAAACAAATTAAAAAGAGGCGCTCATATAGAATCGTTGATACACAATCCTTCGGTGCAGGAAGCAGAAGCATTAATACATTACGGTAAAGATGTTTTGAAAATTATCACCCTTGCGCCCGAAGTTTGCAGCAAAAAAGTTATTGATCTCATCCATTCAGCCGGTATTAAAGTTTTTGCGGGCCACAGTAATGCCACGTATGAAGAAGCCATGCAAAGTTTTGATAACGGCATTACTGCAGTAACACATGTATACAATGCCATGAGCCCTTTGCAGCACCGCAACCCGGGGTTAGTTGGGGCAACGCTTGATCATCAAAAAATAATGGCCAGTATTATTGCCGATGGATACCATGTTGATTATGCTGCCATACGAATTGCAAAGAAAATTATGCAGCACAGGCTTTTTGCCATTACAGATGCAGTAACCACAACAAC
>JANNYY010000531.1:0-4128 GCA_031410355.1 Chitinophagaceae bacterium
GGCTTCTTTAATGGCATTTTGCACAATGGAAACAACATCTTTATTTTCTCTTTCACTATAAACCGGAACATCAATCTGTGCGCCCAAAACTTCCAGTTGATCAATCGCCGCAGGCCTGTACACATCACCGGCCACCAGCAAAGGCGATTTACCTTTTTTTGTTTTAAGGTAATTGGCCAGCTTGCCACTGAAAGTTGTTTTACCACTACCCTGTAAACCTGCAACCAGGATAATGGCCGGGTTACCGCTGATGTTAAATTCACTTTCGGAACCGCCCATTAGTTCTGCCAGTTCATCCTGCACAATTTTTACCATGGCCTGGCCCGGACTCACAGCATTCAGCACTTTTTCTCCCAGTGCTTTTTCTTTTATCTTATCAGTAAATTCCTTAGCAATTTTATAATTCACATCGGCATCAACCAAAGCCCGGCGAATGTCTTTTACGGTATTGGCAATATTGAGTTCACTGATCCTTGCCTGTCCTTTTATATTTTTAAAGGCAGATTCTAATTTTTCGCTTAACGAATTAAACATATTCTGTTGATTGTTTTATTACACGAATTTTTAGCCACGAATTACACGAATTAAGAAGGCAATTATTTTACAATTCGTGTATTTAGTGTAATTCGCATTAATTAGTGTTATTAAATACTAAATGCTGTGTCAATTATCTGTGCCTGCTCTTTTGCATGTACTTTGCCATATCCCGTTGCTGTTGAGGCGCTCGGCTGGCGGCTGATTATATAAAAGTTGATGTTTTTTAAATTCATTCTCAAAAAAGTTGCAGCTCCCATATTCAGCGGTTCTTCCTGCACCCAGTACCAAATGGCTTTGCTGTATTTTTTATATAACTCATCTAATTGTTTTTGTGGTAAAGGATGAATCTGTTCAAGCCTTACGATAGCAACATCAGTGCGGTTTTCTTTTTGCTGACGTTCAGCTAAATCAAAATAAATTTTTCCGCTGCAGCACAAAACTTTTTTTACTTCTGCCGCATCATGTATTTTGGCATCATCTAAAACTTCTTTAAAGCCTCCGCTTGTAAATTCATCTGTAGTACTGTAACTGCCCGGGTGACGCAGATTTGCCTTTGGCGAAAAAACTACCAAAGGTTTACGGAAAGCCCAGGCCATTTGCCTGCGCAGCAAATGGAAAAAATTTGCAGCGGTTGTAACATTCGATACTACAAAATTTAACTCGGCACACATTTGTAAAAACCGTTCCATACGGGCACTGCTGTGCTCGGGGCCCTGCCCTTCGTACCCGTGAGGCAATAATAATACTACGCCATTCATACGCTGCCATTTTGTTTCGGCAGTGGTTATAAACTGGTCAATAATAGTTTGTGCACCATTACAGAAATCTCCAAACTGGGCTTCCCAAATTACTAAAGCGTTGGGGTTAGCCATAGCATAACCATATTCAAAACCAAGCACTGCATATTCACTCAATAAAGAATTGTAAATGCGAAAGGGTGATTGTGTTCCGGTAAAGTGATTAAGCCGGTTGTACTCTTTATTTGTATTTTCATCATATAGTGTAGAATGGCGATGGCTGAAAGTACCACGCTTTACATCCTGTCCGCTCATGCGTACATCTTTACCTTCAACCAATAAACTTCCATAAGCCATTAACTCGGCTGTAGCCCAGTCAATTTTATTTTCATCGCTGAATAATTTTAGTTTATCATTTATCAGTTTTTCCACTTTTCGCAGTGGTTTAAAATCTGCCGGCCATTTCATAAGGCCTTCAAATAGTAATTTAAATGCATCATTATTTATTGCAGTAACAGGCGAGGTTACAAAATCTTCGGCTGTTGCTTTACGTAAACTTTTCCACATCAACTCTGGTGGCTGGTAGTTGTAGGGTAAAGGATTTTGCTTTACTTCATCAAGCCTTTCCTGCAGATCGGCCAAAAACTTTTGCTCCATTTCTTTTGCAAGCGCCTGGGCATCGGGCTCTCCGTTCTGTATCAAAAACTGTGTATAAACTTCCCGTGGATTAAGATGCTTATCAATTAGTGCATATAACTGGGGCTGTGTAAACTTAGGCTCATCGCCTTCGTTATGCCCGTGTTTGCGGTAACAAACCATATCAATAAATATATCGCTGTTAAATTCCTGGCGGTAAAGGGTGGCAATTTCGCAGGCTTTTACAACAGCTTCAGCATCATCGCCATTAACATGAAATACAGGCGCCTGCACCATGGCTGCAATCGATGTACAGTAATCTGAACTCCGGGCATCATCAAAATCCGTTGTAAAACCGATCTGGTTATTGATTACGAAATGAATAGTACCGCCGGTGTAGTAACCTTCAAGTTCGCTCATTTGCAAAACCTCGTATACAACACCCTGGCCAGCAACTGATGCATCGCCATGAATTAGTACAGGAAGAATTTTATCATAATCGCTGTTATATAAAATATCCGCCTTGCTTCTTGCAAACCCAATAACCAAGGGGTCAACCGCTTCCAGGTGCGATGGATTGGGACTGAGTTTTAAATGGACTTTTTTGCCATCAGCCGTTTCCACATCACTGCCAAACCCCAAATGATATTTTACATCGCCGCTGCCCATAGTAGTATCAGGAATACTATTACCCTCAAACTCACTGAATATCTGTTCGTATGTTTTACCCATAACATTGGCTAACACATTTAACCTCCCCCTATGTGCCATACCAATCACTACTTCCTCCACATTATTATTGGCTGATGTATTAATGATTGCATCCAATGCAGCAATGGCAGTTTCGCCACCTTCTAATGAAAAACGTTTTTGCCCTATATATTTTGTATGCAAAAACTTTTCAAACATCACCCCTTCATTCAGCTTTTGTAATATTCTTTTTTTTTGTTGCAGTGGTACGGGCTCCAATAAAGTATGTTCAATCTCCTTTGTAAGCCAGTCTAATTTCTTTTGATCATAAATATAGGCAACCTGTACACCCACGTGATGTGTATAACATTTTTGCAGATGATCTAAAATGCTTTGCAGCGTCGCATTTCCAACTCCTGTAAATTTTCCGGCTTCAAAATTTGTTGTTAGATCAGCATCCATTAAACCAAAATTTGAAAGTTCAAGATTAGCGTGCCTGTCTTTTCTTTCCCTGATGGGGTTTGTTTTGGCAACTAAATGCCCCTTTCTTCTGTAAGCCTGAATTAACTGGTAAACAGCAAATTCCTTACTGAGTGGAGTAGAAGTATCAACCTGGTTGGCAGAAACCGGTGCAGTACTAATAACGGCGCCATTTGTACCTCCTGCAGCATTGCTTACCGCAAAATCAAAACCCTCAAAAAACTTACGCATATCACCATCCACGCTGGTTGGGTCTTTTACAAAATCGTTATACAATCCTTCTATATAACCCGGATGCGAATTGGTGATGTATTGAAAATCCTTCATAAAAAAAGTAGAATTTTTTTGTACCCAGCCCCGGTACTGCTATTTAACTTCATTGGATTCGTTCCCATCAATACCGGGATACTTCATCAATAAATTGAGCTGAAATTGGCTGCAAATATCGGTTAATTACACATTATTTGTTGCAGAATCTGAAAGCAATTTTTGGCTGAACATAGCAACGATGCCACTTAATAAAACATAGGCCGAAAAACAATAAAAGCCCGGCTGTAAAAATGCCCTGGTGCTTTCCATAGCATTGGCACCTAAAAAGGCTACAAATATGCTGATGGTAAACACATCGGCCATGGCCCATTTGCTGATAGCACTTACAAAACGTTGATATTTTGCTTCTGGATGTTTACTTAATAAAAGATAAAAAATAAACCCCGATTTGATTAAAGGAACAATTATTCCAAACAGGAAAATAAGAGAAAATGGCCAATAGCTTGCATTATTCCATAGTTTTTCCAACATACCCAACACACTTCTTTTTTCGCTGAAGAGATTAAAATCTATAATATAATGTACCGAAATGTCAATGTGCAATATGTCCAGGAACCATCCAAAACCCAGTAAGATCAATGAAATTATATGTAAACCGAGTATTGCATATCTGTTCATAAGCTTAATTTTATCCGAAATAAAGCAGAAATAATCATTTTTTAAAATTATCGGTTTTAATTAATCATTTTAAAAGTAATCCCCCTATCTTTGCAGCCCA
>JANNYY010000532.1:0-17488 GCA_031410355.1 Chitinophagaceae bacterium
AGTGTATCAAAATATCCTTTGGGAACATCAGCAACTGAAGAAACTGAAGCCATGTTTTTGTTTAAGCCATTTTCGTTTTCAATACCCATCAAAATATCAGTAACCAGGTTTTCAAAATACCCATGGGGAACAGTAAAAACATGTACCTTTTCCATAGCTGCAAGGGTTGGGCTCAGCTCCTTCAATTCATTCAATATGTCTGTTCTATTTTCCATCTACCTTATTCAGACCGTTTTTATTGCTAAAAGTTTAACGATTCAGTATAAATTCTTCAATTTTTTTTACTGCATGATGATAGCTGGCTTTTAAAGCGCCTTCGCTTGTTTCCAATACCCTGCTCATCTTCTCATAAGGCATCTCATCGTAATACCTTAAATTAAACACAACACGTTGTTTTTCAGGCAATTTTTGTATGGCAGCCTGCAGTTTCCACTCCAGTTTATTGGCATCAAAATGTTTATCAGCCTGTAATTTGTTGCTTAACCCGGTTTCCACATCACTAAACGACACCGAAGCCCTTTTTTTCTCTTTCTCCAGAAAAGTAAGACATTCGTTGGTGGCAATGCGGTAAAGCCAGGTATATAATTGACTGTCTTCCCTAAAGTTTTCCAGTGCCTTCCACACTTTAATAAACATATTCTGCAGTACATCGTTGGCATCTTCGTGTGAGACCACAATACGCCGTATATGCCAGTACAATTTATCCTGGTATTTTTTTAAAATAAGGGTAAAACTGCGTTCTTTGGTTGCAGGCTCCCTGAACTGTATTAAAAGTTCGGTATCATCTAAATGTTCAGTCATAATAGGTTGAGCGTAAAAATAAAAAAACCAATCATAAGATTGGTTTTTTATTATAAAGTTTAATTGCTTTATTTCCTTGATATCACTTTTTCGGCTGCTGCAACAATATGCTCCGTATCCAAACCGTACTTTATCAACAGCTCCAATGGTTTTCCACTTTCGCCAAAAGTATCATTGGTACCCACGTACTCAATGGGTATAGGGAAATTTTTTGCTGCTGTTTGAGCAATGGCATCGCCAAGTCCACCAATAATGTTATGTTCTTCGGCAGTTACCGCACATTTTGTTTTTTTAATAGATGCAATAACTGCATCCACATCCAGCGGTTTAATAGTATGAATATTTATTACTTCAACACTTATCCCTTTTTCTTCCAGTATCTTTCCGGCCTCAATTGCTTTCCAAACCAGGTGGCCGCAGGCAAATATTGACACGTCAGTTCCTTCAGAAAACTGCTGTGCCTTACCAATTATAAAATCGGCTTCGTTAGTAAAAATTGGCCATACCGGGCGCCCAAACCGCAGGTAAACCGGGCCTTCATAGTCTGCAATGACCATGGTTGCTGCTTTTGTCTGGTTATAATCTGCCGGTACAATTACTGTCATACCCGGCAGCATTTTCATCAAGCCAATATCTTCTAATATCTGGTGTGTAGCGCCATCTTCGCCAAGGGTAAGCCCGGCATGAGATGCACATATCTTTACATTTTTGCCGCTGTAGGCAATGCTTTGCCGAATCTGATCGTACACCCTGCCTGTTGAAAAATTGGCGAATGTAGTTGTGTAAGGAATTTTTCCCCCGATGGTTAACCCCGCAGCAATGCCCATCATATTGGCTTCGGCAATACCACACTGAATAAACCTTTCGGGAAATTCTTTTATAAATCCGTTCAATTTTAAGGAGCCAGCAAGATCGGCTGTAAGCGCTACGATATTGGGATTTTTGCGGGCAGCATCTAAAATGCCATCGCCAAAACCGCTGCGGGTATCTTTATTACCTGAAACCTGAATTTCTTTAAGCATAAAACAAAAGGTTTAAACTGCTATCTGTTCACAGAATCCTGCGGACAATTGCAGCAAAGTAAAAGAAATATTTGCAGGGCGGCAAAATGAGAATGAAAAAAGTTGCACACTAAATTTTAAAAAATATACTTTTAGAAACTAATTAGAAATTTCGGCAGCCGTATAATATTTTAACCCAAGGCTTTTAACTTTATCAATTATTTTTTGCAAAAGTTCCCTTGATACACTTAGCGGTTTTCCGTTATTAATATCGTGGGCAACAAGCACAGCGCAATTATTATTATCGGCTGCTGATTGAATAAGCTGTAGTATCTCCCCATCCGAGCGTTTGCCGCTTTTATCAATATCTAACCCATATAAAATATCATTTTTTTCAGTAACAGTAAGGCTTTTACTAAAATCACTGGTTCCATTAAGGGCCCTTACACTTTTGAAATAACGCATCAGCATTTTGTCGTAAATGCCATTATGTGCGCCATAAGGATATGCAAATGTTGTGGGATAAAACCCGTCCCTGTTCATCAGTTTCAAACCACTCTCTATCTCATTTTTCATCAATTCATCAATGGTATGCTTGTATTTATATACATATTTTAGCATATCATAATGATTGGTGCTGTGAAAAGCAATTTCATAACCGTGGTTTTGTATAATCGCCAGCTTTTGCTTTTGCTCAGCAGTAAATTTGTGGTATTTACAGATATAAAATGTAGCTTTTACATTTGCTGAGTCAAGAAAGGGCAGATTCTGAAACCAGTTATCAACCCGATCATCATCAAAAGTAAGTACTATACCCGCCGGGGTTAATTGGCCTTTTTTTTCAAATTTGGTACAACCCCAAAAAAACATACATGTTAATACCGACATACACAGTGGCCGGACAAAATTCTTTCGCATAATTCAGTTTTGGTATAATTTAAAATGCAATCTTTGGGTTGGATTTGTGAAGATATACGAAAAACTAATTCAAATCCGCATTGGAAGAATTAAATATTTTTTCGTCTTCCTTCAGCTTTAATTCCCATTTCCAGGCAGTGGCCATCATCTCCTGCAGGCTGTACCCAGGGTTCCAGCCTAACCGGGTTTTAGCTTTATCGTTATTTGCATAAATGGCAATCACATCTCCCGGCCTGCGTGGGCCCAGCTGGTAATTCAGGTTTACCCCGCTTATTTTTTCAAATTCGTTAATAATTTCAAGTACCGTAAGCCCATCGCCTGTGCCCAAATTAAAAACATCGCAATTAGTTTCGTTTTTATTTTGCAGCAGGTAGTTGAGCGCCAGTGTATGCGCATGTGCTATATCGCATACATGAATATAATCCCGTACGCAGCTTCCGTCTCTTGTTTCGTAATCATTGCCCCAAACCTGCATCATAGGCAATTTGCCAATGGCGGTTTGTGTTATTGCAGGTACCAGGTTTTCGGGTTTGCCCAAAGGCAGTTCGCCTATTAATGCAGAAGGGTGTGCACCAACAGGGTTAAAATATCTGAGTAAAATAGCATGAATAGTATTACTGTTTACGGCTTCTTTAACGATCTGTTCTCCCATCTGTTTGGTAGCGCCATAAGCCGATTCGGCTGATTTCATGGGGGTTTCTTCGGTTACCGGTATCTTATCGGGATTGCCATACACTGTACAGGAAGAAGAAAAAACAAAATTCGGAACATCAAACTCATCGGCACACTTTAAAATATTGATTAGTGAGTTTAAATTGTTTTCGAAATATAGCAAAGGTTTTTTTACAGATTCGCCAACTGATTTATAAGCAGCGAAATGAATGATGCCAGCAATATCAGGATTTTCCTGGAAGATAGCTACTGTATCATCATAAATACAAAGATCTACTTTATAATTTTTTACAATTTTTCCGGTAATTTTTTCAACTGCATCTAAAATATTTTCGTTGCTCCTGGAGTTATTATCAGCAGAGATAACATCAAAACCATTCTCAATTAAATCAACAATAGTGTGGGCGCCAATATAACCACATCCGCCTGTAACCAGTATCTTATTCATAATGCAAAGAAAACAAAAAAATCACTCATGGCAGTGAGTGATTTTTATTAGTATTTAAGTTATGATTTAGAAAAACTTACTGATGATAAAATAAAAGAGTGCTGCCAGTAACCCGCTTATAGGGATGGTGAGTACCCAGGCCCATAATAAATTTACGGTAACGCCCCATCTTACTGCCGATAAACGCTTTGTAGCCCCCACACCAATGATAGAACCGGTAATGGTATGTGTGGTACTTACCGGAATTTTTAATGCCTCTGTTACAAATAAGGTAATGGCACCGGCGGTTTCCGCAGCCACCCCTTCAAAAGGCGTAACTTTTGTAATGCGTGTTCCCATTGTTTTTACAATTTTCCAACCACCACTCATCGTACCCAGAGCTATGGCCGAATAACATGCCAGAGGCACCCACCATTCCATGTGGCTTAAATTATAAACAGCGGGATCGTAAGCGATTAATGCTGCCATAATAATACCCATTACTTTTTGTGCATCGTTACCCCCATGCCCAATACTAAAGGCTGCCGACGAAACCAATTGCAGCCTTTTAAACCAGGTATTGGCACGGAGTGCATTCAGCGTATTTAAAAATAAGGTAAAGGTGGCCATGATTAAGAGGATAGAACATAACAGTATCCATTTAAAATTTTTACCGTGAAAGATCACTTTAAAAATATAGGTATCGTAATGCGTTTTTAATTTGGCAGCATCAAACTCAAGATTGTAATATAGAAATATAGCTACTCCCGCAAAAATGGTAAAAGCGATTATTTTTGGTACCCATCCTTTTTTAAAGGAATGAATAAACCAGAGGGAAATGATAAATGCGATGATCATTCCTATAACCGGGGCAAGGAAAATAAAAGCCACTGTCTTTATTACCGGATCCTGGTTTACGGTACTAAAACCTCCGTAAGCAATAGCCGCTCCGGAAAATGCGCCAATTAATGCATGAGATGATGATGAAGGAATACCAAACCACCAGGTAAGCAGGTTCCAGAAAATGGCTGCCAGCAGGCCGGAAAAAATTACAACCAGCATTACATGCCCATGTACTTCTTCTGTTTTTACAGTTTTAGCAATGGTGTTGGCTACACCATGATCTTTAAAAATAAAAAAGGCAACAAAATTAAACATGGCAGCCCAAAGTACCGCCTGTGTTGGTGTTAACACTTTCGTTGATACTACGGTTGCAATAGAGTTTGCTGCATCATGAAAGCCATTGATATAATCAAAGATGAGTGCTAAGACGATAATAATAATGAGAAAGGTCATAGTGTAAAATATGCAAATGAGAAAATGTGCAAATCTGCAAATGTTTGATGCATGCAATTTTTATTTTTGTAACCTGCGTCAATTTGCAAATTTGCACACTGGCATATTTGCAAATTGAGTTTTAAGCGTACTTAACAATTATACTTTCAATCACATTGGCAGCATCCTCACATTTATCGGTAACAATTTCCATTACCTGGTAAATTTCTCTTTTCTTGATCACTTCTTTTGCATCAGGCTCTGTAGCAAACAAGCGCTCAATACTCATATCAAAAATATCATCGGCCTGGTTTTCTATACTGTTGATGGCCACCAATGCATCAGTAATTAAACGCATGTTTTTAAGGCTGCGTAATTCCTTTACAGCAATTTCAACCTGCCTGCAACCCGATGCGATCAGGTCGGCCATTTTATTAAAACCAATATCATTTGGATTTACCCGGTAAAAATTAATTTTTTTGGCTGATGCATAAATATAATCAGCAATATCATCAAGTGAGCTGGCCAGGTAATGAATGTCTTCCCTGTCGAACGGGGTGATGAAGTTTTTGCCCAGTTCTGTAAAGATCGTATGGGTATAATCATCATTCACATGTTCCATATCTTCAATCTCCTGTATCAACTGTCCACGTTTATCAAAGTCTGGCTCGTTAACCACTTCTTTTAACCTGTCGCCCATTTTTACCAATACCTCTGCTACATTTTCAAATAATTGATAAAATACCCTGTCCTTAGGTAAAAAAATCTTTAATATAGAATTCATGCCGGCCATAGTATATAGTTTGGTACAAAAGTATAATTATAGCTGTTGCAGTTGCCAATCAAAAAAATGGTAATAATAACTTAACATGGAGGTAACACAAATTTCTTATTACATTGTGGCAAATTATTATTACGTGTTAAAAAAGCCTTTTGTACTGCTGGTATTAGTAATATTCTCCAATTATGTAAAGGCCCAGTTTTTAATGGACATGGTGGATACTACTAAAGACATGGGAAAGGGTTTGCTTTCTATCTATAAAAAATTTGACCGGATACGGATAAGCGGCTATATGCAACCACAGTTTCAGATAACACAAACGAGGGGTGCAAAAAATTTTTCCGGGGGCGACTTTGCAACAAACGCCAATAATCGTTTTACGTTGCGCCGTGGCCGCATCCGGTTTGACTATATTCATTTTGCAGAAAAAAAAGGGCCGTCCGTTCAATTTGCATTTCAGTTTGACGGCACAGAGCGTGGCGTATTTATCCGTGATTTCTGGGGGCGTTTATTTGAAAATAAATACAGGGTATTTGCTTTTTCCATTGGGATGTTTGCCAGGCCCTTCAGCTACGAACTTAATCTTTCATCAAGCGACAGGGAGAGCCCGGAACGCGGAAGGATGAGCCAGGTATTAATGAAAACCGAAAGGGACCTGGGTGCTATGCTGTCTTTTGAGCCCCGGGCCAAAGATCATCCTTTAAATTTTTAAAAATTGATGCCGGATTCTTTAATGGGCAGGGCCTGGCTGCAACCGCAGATTACGACAGTCACAAAGACTTTATTACAAGAGTTGCCTTAAAACCTTTTCCCGTTTCAGAAACAATTACTGTAAGTGCAGCAGCATCTTATTTAAACGGAGGACTTTTACAAAACACCAAATATGTTTATAACAGCAGTAACAACAGCTCCGGCAAAACTTTTATTATTGACTCTGAAATGACCAATTCCGGTAAGATTGCACCACGTAAATATCATGGTGCCGATGTGCAATTTAAAATAAAAAACAAGGATGGCTGTTTTACCCAGTTGAGGGCTGAATATATGTTTGGTACACAAACTTCCACATCCGGTAATACGGAAACACCTGCTGCCTTATTAACAGCAAACGAGGGCTATTATATCCGCAAATTCAATGGCACTTATTTTTACCTGTTGCAAAATCTTTTTAATGAGCATCACCAGCTTATAATTAAATACGATTGGTACGATCCTAACAGTAAAGTGAAAACAACAGATATTGGTAAGCCTGGCACAATGCTGAACGCTGCCGACATAAAATATTCCACCCTCGGTTTTGGTTATATCTATTACATAAACGAGAATTTAAAACTGGTTTTATGGTATGATAAAATAACCAATGAAAAAACCCAACTCCCGGGTTATACTAAAGATGTAAAAGACGATGTATTCACCTGCAGGCTCCAGTTCAGGTTTTAATTTCCTTTCGCTTAACATTCAGTTCATATACAGGTAACGTTACCGTAACATTCAATTCATGTTGGCATAACATGCTTGTTGTCTTTTTGCGGTAAATATTAAAGGCATGAAATTGTTACTCCTACTTGTATCTTTCACACTATCGATCTGCACTTTTGCACAAAGCGGTAAAATTGAAGGAAAAGTCACCGATTCAAAATCCGGTACAATTTTATCCGGCATTTCAATATCAATAGATGGCGATAAAGCGGTAACCTCTACCAACGTTGACGGATATTTTGTTATTACAGTTGCAGCCGGAAAAAAATATACTGTCAAATTAACTTCGGTTGGTTATCAGCCTAAAGAAGTAACAGATATAGAAGTTTCGGCCGGACAGGTAACACACCTCGATATTACAATTGACAAATCTTCTAAAACCGAAGATGCAGTTCTGGTAAGAGCTTCAGCACGAAAAGAAAGTGCCGCAGCACTTATTACCTACCAAAAAAATACGGCGGTAGTTGCCCAGGTGGTAAGTGCAGAAGCCATCAGAAGATCACCCGATAAAAATACCGGCGAAGTTTTAAAAAGAGTACCAGGCGCATCACTACAAGAAGGTAAGTATTTAGTTGTACGTGGGCTGGCCGATCGCTATAACCAGGCTATGTTAAATGGTGTTTTGTTAAGCAGTACCGAACCCGACCGAAAAACATTCAGCTTTGATATTATTCCATCCTCACTAATTGATAATATCATCATTAATAAATCTTTTATTCCTGAATTGCCCGGTGAGTGGGCTGGCGGCTTGATACAGGTAAATACAAAAGATGTACCTGCAAAAAACTTTTTTAATATACAGATAGGCACAGGCTTTAACAGCAATACCATTGGTAAGGATTTTTATAGTTACCAGGGAAGCAAAACCGATTGGCTGGGCTACGACAATGGCCAAAGAGGCTTACCGGCCAACTTACCATTGAAAGCTGATTTTGCAGAATTAACAAAAGCTGAAAAAACTGCTTATGCAAAGGATTTTGAAAATATATGGGGCACTGATAAAAAAAGCTCAACTTTTACACCGGCAATAAACCAAAGCGTTTCTTTTAATTTTGGATTCAATAAAAAACTAAGCAGCAAGAATAAACTTGCAGCAATATTTGCCGTTAATTATAACAGAAGCAATAAAAGAACCGTATATGAAAACCAGGTAAACACCTTTCAGAATAATATCCCAAGCCTTAGTTTTGATTATAATAATAATAAATACAGCCAGGATGTTTTAGCAGGAGCATTGGCAAACATCACACTTCAGCTCGGTAATAACAGTAAGATATCTTTTAAAAATTTACTGAATGTAAATACTACCAACTATACTACTTTAAGAAATGGTACCGATTTTGACGGATTTGCTGCAGGACAGGGTATTAAAGCCACTGAACTTGCTTTTAAAGCCAATACTTTTTTTAATACGCAGTTATCCGGCGACCACAATATCCGGAAATACAAAGCAAAACTGCATTGGTATGGCGGTTTCAATATTCTAGACCAATATATCCCCGATCAACGCAGGTTACTGTACATACAGGATAATCCGGCTGATCCTAATTCCATTTATATTGCTGCAATCGGTGCATCAAATGCTTCTCAAAAAAGCGGAAGCCGTTATTATGGTTTTTTAAATGATTATATCTACACTGCCGGTGGCGACCTGGGCAAAGATTTTCAAATAGGAAAGCTGACACAATCTGTAAAAGCAGGTTATTTCTTTCAGGTAAAAGACAGGCTGTTTGATTCAAGACCATTTGCCATTTATTTACCAATTGATAACAGGGCTTTACTGATGTTATCGCCGGATAAGATTTTTGCTCCTGAAAATTTCGGCAATGGCTCTAACAACAAATTTGCCTTTAACGAATTAACAGGATCAAGTTACAGGTACATGGCCAACTCAATTTTAAATGCCGGATTTTTACAGTTTGATAACCAGGTAACCGAAAAACTTAAGATTGTATGGGGTTTGCGCATTGAAGATTTTGACCAGGTAATTGGAAGTGTTAAGACAAGCGACCCCCGTCACGTACATAATAAAGTAACTGATTATTTACCCGGATTAAATGCAACGTATAGATTAAACAATAAAACAAATATCCGTTTATCCGGCTCTCAAACTGTTATCCGGCCCGAGTTCAGGGAATTAAGTACGTTTCAATTTTACGATTTTGATTTAGGAGCAACTGTAGCAGGCTTTACAGGATTACAAAGAACCAAGGTTACTAATTTTGACCTGAGGTACGAAGTATATCCAAAAAGTGGCGAGCTGTTTACTATAGGTGCTTTCTATAAGTATTTTTATAAACCCATCGAAGCCTACTTTAATCCAAGTTCAGGCGGCGCAAGTACCTATAATTTTTTAAATGCCAAAGAAGCAAACAGTTTTGGTGCAGAAGTTGAATTTAGAAAAAAACTTGATTTTTCTACTGCTTTAAAAAACTTTACTGTACAAGGCAATATTTCTTACATCTACAACAGGGTATCAAAAATTGGTAATGATGCCGAAAGGCCAATGCAGGGGCAAAGTCCTTATTTATTTAACGCAGCCATACAATATGATATTGAAAAATATGGCATAAACACTACCCTGCTATTTAACGAGATTGGCAGAAGGATCGCCTTTGTTGGCGGATCTGACCAACCGCCTATCTGGGAAAACCCCCGCCCGGTTCTTGATTTCCAAATAGCAAAGAAAGTTTTAAAAAATAAGGGCGAAGTAAAAATGAATATCTCCGACATTTTTAATAAAGATGCTGTTTTTTACAATGACCTGAATGACAATAAAAAATATGATAAAAATACCGATGCCTTTGCCATAAAGAGAAAGTACGGTACCAACTTCAGTATATCAGTAGCCTATAATTTTTAACCCAAATACCAATTAATAAAACATAATAAAAAAAATAAAACATGAAAAAATTATTTCTCTACAGCGTATTAATTGCAGCTACTGCACTTAGCTGTCGTAAGATTGAAGTTGATGGCGGTACCACCGTTGTTAGCGGTGGCGGTGGCGGCACAACTACCGAAAATACTATCCTGGAAGGAAGGATAAGTGCAAACCGTACATTAAAGGCCGATTTTACCTACAAACTCCGCGGCCTGGTGTATGTTACTAATGGCGCTATACTTACCATTGAACCAGGTACAAAAATAGTTGGCGAAAAAGGCAAACAGGGCGGCCTTATTATCACACGCAGTTGCAAGATCATTGCAGATGGCACAGCAGCTAAACCTATTGTATTTACCTCTGAAGAAGCAACACCACAACGTGGAGACTGGAGCGGTCTTGTAGTTTTAGGTAACGCACCTACTAACTCATCTTTTAATGGCATTCAGGGCATTGGAGAAATTGAAGGTGGCGTTAATAATAGTGATGGGCTGGGTTTATATGGAACACCATCAACACAGGCACAGAACCCTGCAGATAACAGCGGTATCTTACGTTATGTACGTATTGAATATGCAGGCTATGCTTTTTTACCTGATAAAGAAATCAATGGTTTAACATTTGGTGGCGTAGGTAATTCTACAATTGTAGATAACGTACAGGTGTCTTATGCCAATGATGATTCTTTTGAATGGTTTGGTGGTACCGTTAACTGTACACATTTAATCTCTTACCGTACACTGGACGACGATTTTGATACTGACAATGGCTTTAGTGGTAAAGTACAGTTTGGTATTTCGTTAAGAGATTCTGCTGTTGCTGATATTTCAAACAGTGAAGCTTTTGAAAGTGATAATGATGCAAACGGAAGTGCACTGCTGCCACAAACATCTGCAGTATTCAGTAACATGACAGTTATGGGGCCTAAAGCTACTTTAGCCAATGTAGGTAACGCTACCTATTTTAAATGGGCTGCACAAATCAGGAGAAATTCCACCATATCATTATTTAATTCAATTATTATGGGATACCCTGTTGGTTTGTATATTGATGCCACCAAAGGTGTACCTACAGATAATAATATTCCATCCTCATTATTTGTACAGAATACAATTATTGCAGGCTGCCCATCTCCAATTTTATACAACCTCGGTACAAATGCAAATGTTCCTATTACGCCAAATACCACGGCTACCATTACAACATGGTTTAATACTGCTGCTTATGGCAATAGTATCTTACCCAATAATACAGATGTTGGCTTAACGGCCCCATTTAATTATGCATCGCCCGATTTTAATCCTACCACAGGCTCTGCAGCAGCAAGCGGAGCAACTTTTTCTCATGCCAAATTAGCAACAGGCTTTAGTGCCGTTACTTATAAAGGAGCCTGTGCTGTAGGCGATACCTGGTGGAAAACATGGACTAAGTTTTAATTAACCCTTATTACATTTAAAGCATCCCGGTCATAGTATGACCGGGATGCTTTTTATAATCTTAATTTGCAGATAAAAAATAATGAAGAAAATATTTTTATTCCCCATCACTTTTTTGCTGCTGCTGGTTAGCTGCGCTGAAAAAAAAAGCAATAATGGCACTAACCAAAGCTGGCTGGATTCAATTATAAAAAACAGCGACAGTAGCTATACTAAACCTTATAATAGAACTGATTTTGTGACTGCAGTTTTTTATATAACTAAAAAAGATTCTTCTGTGTGCCAGCTCATGAAAGATTCGGCAGGCATTACCAGGCAAATCATCATTGCCAAAAAAGGCACCCGTATTTTTTTTGGCTCTTATTACAAAAACGGCCAGTTACAGGCCAGTTTACCTTTGGATGAATTTGGGCAATACCACGGCACAGGTATTTTCTATTATGAAGATGGAGCTGTGCAAAGCAGCGGCAATTATGATCATGGTTTTAAAACCGGGCCGTGGAAAATTTATGATGAAAAAGGCAAATTAACTGCCACCGATGAGTTTAATAAAAACGGCGAGATTATTCCCCAACATCAGCCTTAAAAACGGGTGCATTTAAAACCATAACATTTACATAATTATTTTTTTATTTTATCGTAACATACCGCACATAATTTACACCCGAACTTAGTTTGAACAACTACAAAAGTTTCCTTAGCAATTAGCAATCCTGGGCGTAGCCAAGGGACTCATGCTTCTCCCACCCGGTAGTCTTACCTGGGTGGCTTTTTTTCAATATTAAATTAATGTTACCAAATTGTTACTATGCACATTTAAGGCACATTCTTTGTCACACCTGTTAATTAAACAATATAGAAATTAATTTCACACCTGGATTAGCGAAAAACTTAAACATATGAAATTTACCGTAAACACTACTGCAGCAAAAGAAAAGTTTGAATTGTGGGAAGATGAAAAAATGCTCGCCGATATTTCTTTCAGCAATCAAACCAGGTTTGTAAGAATTGTAAGCAACCTGGGTAAAAGAATGTTCTCTTTTGAGAAAAAAGGATTTTTAACCCCCCGCAAAGTTATCAGGAATGAATACGGTATTAAACTGGGGAAAGTTGAAGAAACTAACCCTGGCGCAGGAAAAGGTTATGTAGAACTTGAAGGAAAAAAATATTTTTATGTTTATGACAATTCAGGTGAACTTATGCTGTATGATGAATCCATGAAGAAAAGCCTGCTTACCTGTAGTTTTAATGCCATCACACTTGGACTAAACAAAACAAAATCTTTATTGGATACTAAGTTTGCAAGCCTGTTACTTTTGCTTTGCTGGTACACTTTTCAGCCGCGCAATACTGCCGTTGCAGATGTGGATTTAGTGTTGACATAACGTGTTTTACAATCTAGTATATCGTTCCTATACCTTCTTTGTTCCAGGTTTCTTTTGATGCTGCCAAAGTATTTTTTAAAAACTGGCTGTACCACCTCCCCGAATTCTTTATTGTTCTTCGCTGTGTTTTAAAATCTACATTAACCAAACCAAATTTTGGATAATACCCTTCGGCCCATTCAAAATTATCAAGCAGTGTCCACACAAAATAACCGTTCACTTTTACGCCCTCTCTTTTTGCCAGCAAAACCTGAGCAATATGATCCTGTAAAAATCTTATCCTTTTAAAATCATCTACCTTGTCTTCTTCATAACTGTCATTAAATGCAGCGCCATTTTCTGTTATAATAATTTCTTTTATCTTTTTATAATTGTGCAGGCGCTTTAAAGCATTATAAATACTGGGCGGGTAAACTTCCCAATCCATGAGTGTATGTTCTACATTTCTTTTGCTTGCTTTAATTATTTTGGCTTTCATAAATGGCATCAGGGGAGCATAGGTTACAAATTCCCTGGTATAGTTTTGCAGGCCTATAAAATCCATATCGAACTCAAGTTTTTTTTCATCCTGCGGATGCATGAACCGCTCAATACGCTCAATTATTTTCAGATCGCTTTTGGGATATCCAAGGCCCAGCAAGGGTTCTATAAACATCCGGTTAAGCAGGGCATCTACTTTTTGGGCTGCTTTCAAATCCCTTTCATCGTTATACCGGTATGGCTCAATATGAGAATAAGAAAACGTGGTGCCCACTTTACATTCGGGCCGGAGGGATTTGGTAATGCGCCCGCCTTCTGCCTGGCTTAAAGCTGCATGATGGGCAGCGGCCAAAAAACTACCCAAACCTTTTTTACCCGGTGCATGCACCCCTAAGAAATAACCGGCACCTGTAAAAACCATTGGTTCGTTAAGCACCATCCAGTGCTTAACCCGGTCGCCAAAATTTTTTATACAGCATTCAACAAAATAACTGAACCAGTGAATAACTTCCCGGTTTGTCCAGCCCCCTTTTTGTTGCAATGCTTCCGGCAGGTCCCAATGATATAAAGTTATCCAGGGTTCTATACCAAGCTCTAAACAAAAATCTATCACCCGGTTGTAAAAATCAAGGCCTTTGTGATTTACAGCGCCAATGCCCTGTGGTAATATCCTGCTCCACGATATGGAGAACCTGTGATTGGGTATATTAAGTTTATAGATGAGTGCTATATCCTCTGCATAATGTTTATAAAAATCGCAGGCAATATTGCCATTACCGTTATTAAATATTTTTTTCTTTTTTTGGGTGAAGGTATCCCAGATAGAAGGGCCCTTGCCATCTATATTATGCCCCCCTTCTATCTGGTAGGCAGCCGTAGAAACGCCCCATTTAAAATCCGGGCCAAAATCATTTTTTGTAAAAAGCATAATCCTTATTCAGCGAGTTGACTTAATATTTTTCCCAGACTTTTTTCTTTTAATTTTTTTACAGAATAAATGCCGGAACCCAGTTCAGCAGGTTTTATTTTTTCAGCACTCCCGTGTTTTTTAATAACCATATTAATTATTCGCTGTGTTGTATCCGGATAGTTGACCGTTATTAACTGCTTACCAGATATCCATGCCTGTATTTTATCTACATGTTTTTTCTTTAAACTTTTTATAACCGGCACGTTCATTGTTTTTAATGCAGCAGCATTGCATTGCTGTTCGTATTGTCCTTTCATGGGTATTACCATCAGTTTCTTTTTTAAGAAAAGCGCTTCGGCAGGTGTTTCAAAGCCAGCACCGCATAAGATACCGGTACAGTTAATAAAGCTTTCAATAAACTGGTCATTATTTATTGGCCGTATATGAAAGTTCTTTTCTTTATATTCTTTTTTGGTATGTTTACTGAATACCTCCCAGATAATATTTTTTATTTCGCTCAATACCTTTATGATCCTTTCATCACTATATGCCGGCAGGTAAACGGTATAATGGCCTTTATTTTCAGGTTTACTGGCTCTCATCTGGTTTCGGATTACAGGTGTAAAAATATTTTTATCATAAGCCCCAAAATGAAAACCATAAGCGGTAGTAACCGGTGCATAATTATTAAGAACAACCTTACCAACCAGGTCCTTCTTTTTGGGTTTAGGGGATTTTTTATTGATCACTGCTGCCTGGTGACTAAGCCCGATGCATTCCTTATGCTTCATCTTGCAGGCCCACGCACTTACCGGTTCAAAATCATTTATCACCAGGTCGTAGTCTTCAACAGGCAAACTTTTAATTTCGTTGTAGAGTTTTTTTAAGTTGCTCTTGCGGTATGTTGCAATCAGATCAATACCTCCTTTTTTTCCAAAAATAAAACTCAGTCCTTTAAACCTGTATTTTACGGGGTAAGGCAAATCAACATCGGCCTGTATGCCACTAACTAAAATATCCAGCTCGCTTTTTTGCTGAAGAATAGGTATTATATCCCTTGCCCTGCTCAGGTGCCCGTTGCCTGTACCTTGTATGGCGTATAGTATTTTCATTTGGTTCAAACTTTAGGGTGTCAGCCTGAGCCTGTCGAAGGCGGGTCATCACAACATACCGGGTTCGACAAGCTCACCCTGACAGGCTTTTGAAAATAACACATATCCTTTTAAAAAACGGTAAGTATCTACTGTTTCATCACGTTAAATTCTTCCAGCATATTATCAAACAACTGCGTGTTATTCAGTTCTTCCTCTTCAATGCCATTTTCAATTAAAAGCAGCATTTCATTTTCATCAAAACGGTAAATTTTCCATTCGCCGTTTACATACTCCAGCGAAGTTAAATTTTCTATCCAGTCACCGCAGTTAAGGTACATTATCTTACCATGTTCATTTTTAATCTCACGCATTTCGGGCTGGTGTATATGGCCGCATACCACATAATCGTATTTATTGCTGATGCCAATATCAGCAGCCGTTTGCTCAAAACTGTTAATGAATTTTACAGCGCTCTTTACACTGTTCTTTATTTTTTTTGATAAAGAAAGTTTTCCTTTCTTGAATATTTTTTCTGAAATAAAATTGGCTACCCTGTTAATATGTATCAGTGTGTCATAACCCACTGCGCCCAGCTTAGCCAGCCATTTACTGTGCTGCATGGTTACATCAAAAACATCACCATGAAAAAACCAGGCGGTTTTGCCATTGTCTAACTGCAGTATTACTTTGTTTACAATTTGCAGCGAGCCCATTTTAAAACCAACAAACTTACGCAGCATTTCATCGTGGTTGCCGGTTATGTAATAGATCTTAACACCTTTGCTCATCCACTGCATTATTTGCTTTACCACTTTCATGTGGCTCTTGGGCCAGTATCTTTTACTGAACTGCCAGATGTCAATAATATCGCCGTTGAGTATTACTGTTTTGGGTTTTATGGTTTTTAGATACAGCAGCAGTTCTTTGGCATGGCAGCCGTAAGTGCCAAGATGTACATCAGACAGAACCAGGATATCTACCTTTCTTTTTTTTATTTTATCCATTAATGGATTTTAAAAAATTTCAAAGGCGGATAAAAGGCCGCAAGCATGGGCAGAAAAATTCTTACTGAAAGTTTAAGAAAAAAATATTGAATATTTTTCATAACCTAAGGTGTTGAGTGTAGTGTTGTTGCAAAGTGAAGAAACTACTGTGACCAAATGTTTACGCCAATGTTATGTGAGTGTTAAGTGTAGATATTATGTTTACAAAACCTGAAGATGTTATCAAATTTCTATTTAATTATTAGGCAACTTTACATGAAGATGAATTCTTTGTCGGCATATATTTTTAAAAGTATCCTTGGCCATGTTTATATCGGTTTTCATCTAAACTTTATTAGATAAAGATTTTTTAATAATTTCTTAAAAATCTTTATTAATATTATACATCTCTTTGCACAAATAAAACTAATTGAAATGAAAATGAAATTTTTACTCACACTTGTTTTTGCATTAGGTTTTTCCGCCGCTTTTTCGCAGGAAACAACATCAGAAATACAGGGTATCGTTAATGACGGCAGTAACGGTATTGCCAATGCAACCATTATCGCAGTTCATATACCAACCGGTACACGCTATGCCACAACAAGCCGTAAAGACGGCCGCTTCAACCTTCCCAATTTACGCATTGGCGGCCCCTATGAAGTAACAGTAAGTTTTGTAGGCTATAAAGAAGAAAAGCAGGATAATATTACCCTCCTGCTTGGACAGGCTTATAAAACAGATTTTAAACTCACTCTTACTACTTCCACATTGACCGAGGTAGTAGTAGCCGGAAAAAAACAGGATAAGGTTTTTAGTACCAACAGAACAGGCAGCCAGGAAGTTATTAACCGTACGCAAATTGAAAGGCTGCCCACCATTAACCGTTCATTACAGGATTTCACCAGGTTGGAACCTACTTCAAACGGGCTTAGTTTTGGTGGCCGCAGCAACCAGTACAA
>JANNYY010000533.1:0-14775 GCA_031410355.1 Chitinophagaceae bacterium
TTTATTGGCAAGAATATCGCCCCCAACTTTTTTACCAAATTTTTCGGGGTTGCCAAATGCATCTAAATAATCATCCTGCACCTGGAACGCAATGCCCAGGTTTTTACCAAACTCGTACAAATGCTGTTGGTTGCCTTCGCCTGCGCCGCCTAAAATAGCGCCCAGTTTAAGACTGGCAGCCAGCAACACCGAAGTTTTTAAAGTGATCATGTGTACATATTCATCCATGCTCACGGTTTCTCTTTTTTCAAAATCCATATCCATTTGCTGCCCTTCGCAAACCGCACCGGCTGTATTATTAAAGAGGTACAAAACTTTTTGTAACTGTGCTAATTTTATTTTATTAAGATACTCATAGGCCTTTACAAACATTACATCGCCTGCAAGCAACGCAGTTGATTCGCCGTATTTGCTGTGTACGGTTTCCATGCCCCGCCTGATGGGTGCCTTATCCATAATATCATCATGTATCAAACTAAAATTATGAAAGAGTTCAATAGCGGTTGCAGCATTGTAAGCATCGGGATCTATATCATTAAATAACTGGTTGCCCATTAAAACACAAACCGGGCGTATTCTTTTACCGCCAAGGCCTAAAATATATTGGGCAGGATCGTATAAAGATACCGGCTGATGGGGAAAATGCCGGCTGTTGAATTTTTCTTCGAAAAGTTTGGAGAGTTCTATGAATGAATGCATATACTTAGCCAGTGATACACAAAGACGCAAGCTTATTCAGCGTATTTGAAGTTTATTAAATTTTATTTTTTCTTTTTATTTGGTGCTTTAAAACCAGGTTTGGCTTTAGGTTTTACAGGACTAACTTTACTCTTGCTACCTGATGTTTTTATTCCTGATTCCGTCCCGCCTTGAGCGGGACCCTTTTTCCCTGTCGGCACCCATTCATAATCAAGTTGCCTTTTACTTAAATTAGCAGCAACCACTTTTATCTTTACTAAATCCCCCATCCTGAATTTTTGACCGGTTCTTAATCCTACCAATGCGTAATCTGCTTCATCCAGCCTGAAATCATCATACTCACTCAGGTCTCTTACCGTAACCATGCCTTCACATTTGTGAGCAACCGTCTCAACAAAAAAACCAAAAGAAGCAACACCACTGATGATGCCGTCAAATTCCTGGCCCAGGTAACTTTTCATAAACTCCACCTGTTTGTATTTATTACCGGCGCGTTCTGCTTCCATAGCCTTACGCTCCCTGTCGCTGCAGTGTTTGCAGCGCTCATCCATTTTCTTATCAAGCTTCAGGTCTTTCTCCAGGCATTGCAATAAAATGCGGTGTACCATCACATCGGGATACCGGCGTATGGGCGATGTAAAATGGCAATAATGCTCAAAACCAAGGCCATAATGGCCAATATTTGATGAAGTATAAATTGCTTTGGACATGGTACGGATGCCCAGCTGCTCCAAAACATGCTGTTCGGGTTTACCCTGCACATCCTGCAGCAGTTTATTAAAAGATGCTGCTACTGCACGTTCATCATGCATATCAAAAGTATAACCAAACTTTTTTGCAAATGCCACAAATGGTTTTAACTTTTCGTCATCGGGTGTATCATGAATGCGGTAAGGGAAAGGAATAGGTTCTTTATTTACTTTTATTTTTGAAACATAAGAAGCCACTGCCCTATTTGCCAGCAACATAAATTCTTCAATCAGTTTATGTGCATCTTTACTTTCTTTAACCACAATGCTGATGGGTTTTCCTTTTTCATCAAGCACAAATCTTACTTCCTGCGAAGAGAAGTTGATAGCGCCGTTTTGAAAACGCTCTGCCCTGAATTTTTTTGCCAGTTCATTTAATAAAACAATGGGTTTATAATGCAGGCCGTCTTTCTTTTCAATAATATCCTGTACTTCATCATAAGTAAACCGGTGGTTGCTGTGAATGATGGTGCGGCCTAACCAGGTATGCTTTATTTCAGCACGGTTGGTAATTTGAAAAACAGCAGAGAAGGTATATTTATCTTCATGCGGCCTTAAGGAGCAAAGCTCATTCGATATTTTTTCGGGCAACATCGGGTTTACCCGGTCGGGCAAATACACGCTGGTGGCTCTTTCATAAGCCACTTTATCAAGCAGGGTACCGGGTTGCACGTAATGGCTTACATCGGCAATATGTACGCCTATTTCATAATTGCCATTATCTAAATTTCTTATTGATATGGCATCATCAAAATCTTTGGCATCATTCGGATCAATGGTAAAAGTTAAAATATCGCGGAAATCTTTTCTTTTATTTATTTCTTCACGGGCAATATGCTGCTGCAGTTTTTTTACTTCGGCCAATACTTCCTTGTCAAATGCCAGGGGAAAACCTGTTTCAATTAATATTTCCTTCATGGCCATATCATTCTCATCTTCCGATTTTAAAATGGATACCACTTCGCCAATCGGTTTTTTTTCTGATTTATCCCAGCTAACTAATTTTGCCACCACCCTTTCATTATCTTTTGCACCGTTTAATTTATCTGCAGCAATATAAAAATCGGGGATTGGTTTTTCTGATGCCGGGATAAAAAAAGCAAAACTCTTACTCATCTGTATATTACCGATGAATTCAGTTTGTTTACGTTCGGCAACATCAATTATTTTTCCTTCGGGTCGTTTTCCTTTTGATAGGCCTTTGTTAACCTGCACCCGTACAATATCTCCATGAAAAGCACGGTTAAAATCATTTGGCCTTACGATAATATCTTTATCATTTCCATCAACAATTACATAGCCCATTCCGCTTTTTGAAATATCAAGTTTACCTTTTACAATATCTGTTTGTGATGATTTTTTCCCGTCTTTATTCTTCTTATGCATATTTCTTTTTTATGTCGCAAATTCAAAATGAACTGTATATAATTTCCAGTTCATTCGTGTTATGGTAATAAATTATTTTTTTTATATCTGCAATGTACCAACAAATTGCTACATTCGGAAAAATGAAGCCTTGTGCAGCCACTCACAAATTCTCCACAAAAAATTATTACTAAAACGATCTGGGTACTGTCGTTTGTAAGTTTATTTACTGATGTAGCCAGTGAAATGCTGTACCCGGTTATGCCGCTTTTTCTTAAACATATTGGTTATACAGCCATTTTTATAGGCATACTGGAAGGAGTTGCAGAAGCAGTGGCAGGTTTAAGTAAGAGTTATTTTGGCAAACAAAGCGATAACAGCGGAAAGCGGCTACCCTTTGTACAATTAGGTTATTTTTTTAGCGCAGTAAGTAAACCCATGCTGGCTATATTTATTTACCCCTGGTGGATATTTTTATCCAGAACGATTGACCGGTTAGGAAAAGGTATCAGAACAGGGGCAAGAGACGCCATGCTCAGCGATGAAAGCAAACCGGAAACAAAAGGACGTGTCTTTGGCTTTCACCGGAGTATGGATACCCTGGGCGCAGTTTTTGGACCGGCGATTGCTTTAGTGTACCTGTATTTTTATCCTGATAATTATAAAACGCTTTTCTTAATTGCTTTTTTACCAGGATTACTTGCAGTAATATCAACCTTGTTAATAAAAGAGAAAAAGAAGCCTGCGGTTGTTACGAACAACCACCAACGAACAACAGTTAACCTCTTTGCTTTTGCAGCATATTGGAAAAACAGCCCGCCGCAATACAAAAAGCTTGTGGCCGGGTTATTACTCTTTGCATTATTCAACAGCTCCGATGTTTTTCTTTTATTAAAAATGAAAGAAAGCGGGCTCGATGATACGGCTGTAATTGGTGTTTATATTTTTTACAACTTCGTATTTGCATTGCTGGCTTATCCCATCGGAATTCTTGCTGATAGAGTGGGGCTTAAAAGAATATTTATTGCCGGGCTTTTTTGTTTTAGTATGGTGTACTTTGGATTTGCTTTTAATAACAATATGATTGTATTTTTCCTGCTGTTTTTTCTTTATGGTATGTATGCTGCTGCAACCGAAGGCATTTCAAAAGCATGGATCAGCAATATTGTACCTGCAAGCGAAACAGCAACTGCCATTGGTACTTTCTCAGGCTTTCAAAGCATTTGTTCACTTATTGCCAGCAGCCTTTGCGGATTGCTTTGGTTTAATTTTGGTGCCATGTTCACATTTTCTTTAACCGCTTCTGTAACCATTTTTGTTATCGGGTATTTGGTTTTTTTTAAAAGAACAGCTGCCGGCATTCCGTAACTTAGCATAACATTAAAATTTTATTTATGGAATCTTATGATACAGTTGTAGCCGCAATAAACGGCTTAAAAGCCAAAGGCTATACCACAAATTTCAATATTGCTTTTGATAAACTTATGTGTTCGGAAAACAAGACCTGCCTGAATCCCAACGAATTTGAAATTGTTGAAGTACACAGGTTTGAAGGCAACAGCAATCCGGAAGATGAAGATGTGGTGTATGCGGTTGAATCTATAAACGGGAATATAAAAGGCGTTATTACCAGTGCATTTGGTATGTATGCAGATAATACATCTACAGAAATGATACGCAAGCTTTCTATGCATCATTAAGATAAATTTCAATACTCATTAAGCATGAACAGAAGAAAATTTTTACAGCTTGGTGCACTAACTGCTCCTTTATTAACAGCAAAAAAATCTTTCAGCAACAGTTTTAATCAAACAATAAAACCCATTGTAATTTCTACCTGGGACAGTGGTATGCCGGTAAATGCCGAAGCCTGGAAGATCTTATTTGCAAAAGGAACTGCATTGGATGCTGTGGAAGCAGGGGCCATGCATATAGAAGATAAAATAGATTGCTGTGTTGGTTTGGGTGGCAATCCGGACAGGGATGGCATTGTAACATTAGACAGTTGCATTATGGATGATAAGGCCAATTGCGGCGCTGTGGCGGGTATTGAGCGAATAAAACACCCGGTATCTGTGGCCCGTAAAGTGATGGAAAAAACGCCGCATGTAATTTTGGTGGGTGCCGGTGCACAACAGTTTGCAGTTGAAAATGGATTTGTTTTAGAAAGTAAGGAGTTGTCTGAATCGGCAAAAAAAGCATATACCGAGTGGCTGAAAAAAAGTGAATACAAACCTGTAATTAATATCGAGAACAAAAAACAAAACGGGCCCTTTGCGCCCAACTTTTTTGAAGATGGCACGGCCAACCATGATACCATGGGTTTGGTTGCGATTGATTTTATGGGAAATTTATCAGGTGCAGTTACAACCAGCGGTATGGCATTTAAATTACACGGCCGTGTGGGCGACTCTCCTATTATTGGTGCAGGTTTATTTGTAGATAATGAAATTGGTGCGGCTACCAGCAGTGGTACAGGCGAAGAAGTGATCCGTATTTGCGGGACTCATTTAGTAGTTGAATTTATGCGCCAGGGCTACTCACCCGAAATGGCCTGTAAAAAAGCAGTAGAACGGATCGTAAAAAGGGATAAAGAAAAAGCAAAAACTTTACAGGTTGGTTTTTTAGCATTGAATAAAAAAGGGCAGTATGGTGCCTATGCAATTCAAAAGGGATTTGTATTTAGTGTGAAGAGCAACAATGAAAATCAGATTCATCCATCAAAATACCTCATTTAATAATTTTCAATAAACAATATTCAATATACAACGTACAACGTGCTCACCATTGAATATCGAAAATTGAATATTGAAAATTGAATACTGAACATTTTTATGAATTTTAAACTCGAAGTAATAGGTTTCAATATTGAAAGCTGCGTGATTGCACAGGCTGCAGGTGCACACCGCATTGAATTGTGCGATAACCCGGGCGAAGGAGGCACTACTCCATCTTATGGATTTATAAAAGCTGCCCGGGAAAATCTACAGATCGAACTATTCCCTATCATACGCCCACGTGGCGGCGATTTTTTATACAGTGATGCAGAATTTGAAGTAATGAAAACTGATGTAAAGATCTGTAAAGAACTGGGCTGCGATGGAGTTGTAATTGGTATGTTGAATACAGATGGTTCTGTTGATAAAGAAAGATGTAAAGAGTTAGTTGCATTGGCTTATCCAATGGGCGTTACTTTTCACCGGGCTTTTGATAGAGTAAGCAATTCATCGCAGGCGTTGGAAGATATTATTGAAATTGGTTGCGAAAGAATCCTAACTTCTGGTTTACACCCAAATGCTTTGAATGGGGCTGATACTATTGCCGCACTAATTAAACAGGCTGATGAAAAAATAATCATCATGCCAGGCAGCGGCGTAAGATCAGATAATATTATTGAGATTGCTGAAAAAACAGGCGCTGTTGAATTTCATACATCAGCAAGAATGAATATTGAAAGTAAGATGAATTATAAGAATGAAGAGATGAAAGAAAGTTTACTATCAGTTACTGCTGATGAGCAGGAAATAAAGAACATCATTGCTAACCTAAAGAGTTTGTAAGATGAAAAACTGCTCAATCCTTTTAATCCTTTTAATCAATATAATCCCCGTTCAGACAACTGCCCAAGATTTCCAATACTATTCCCTTGAGCTAAACAAAAACTGGCAATTCAAAAATCAGAAAGAAAATAAATGGTATAAGGCAACCGTACCTGGTACCGTGCATACCGATCTTTTAGCAAACAAACTGATACCTGATCCATTTTACCGCGATAACGAAAGCAAACTGCAATGGGTAGATAAAGCTGATTGGGAATATAGAACTGTTTTTAATGTTAGAGAGAATATATTCAGTAACGAAGTTATCCGTCTGAATTTTGAAGGACTGGATACGTATGCTGATGTGTATCTGAATGGCAAATTGATTTTACAAGCAGATAATATGTTCCGGGGCTGGACAGTGAATGTGAAGAAGTTAATTAAAAGGACAAATAATGTACTGCTGATCAAATTTGCATCAGCACAAAATAAAGTTGACAGTATTGCAAAATCAAATCTACCCTTGGTATTGCCCGATAATAACCGGGTGTATGTTCGCAAAGCTCAGTTCCAGTTTGGCTGGGATTGGGGACCAAAATTTGTGGGTTGTGGAATATGGAAAAAAATAACCTTACGTATACCTTATCGCACAACAGAAAAAAGCAAATCGAAAACACGTTTTGCAAAACTCGTACAACAAAATGATTCTATTGGCACTTCCTTCTATTTTGAAAAAGATGGGAAGCCCATTTACGCCAAAGGTGCCAACTGGATACCCGGCGATGTTTTTTTACCAAGATTAAAAAAAGATGATTACCGGAAGATGTTACAAAGCGCTAAAGATGCCAACATGAATATGCTGCGGGTTTGGGGCGGTGGAGTTTACGAGGCTGATGAGTTTTATGATCTCTGCGATTCACTGGGCATCATGGTTTGGCAGGATTTTATGTTTGCCGGGGGCATGTATCCCGGCGATGATGCATTTATAAATAATGTAAGGGAAGAAGTAAAGTACCAAATTGAAAGATTACGAAATCATCCATGCATTGTACTATGGTGTGGTAATAATGAAATTGATGAAGCCTGGCATAATTGGGGATGGCAAAACCAATTCAGTTTACACGGATCAGATTCCGCAAAGGTTTGGAATGATTATAAACGGCTGTTCCAGGACAGTTTAAAAAAATGGGTAGATGAATTTGATGGCACAAGGCCATACATTTCCACTTCCCCAAAAAACGGTTGGGGACATAAGGAAAGTTTTACAGAAGGCGACAGCCATTACTGGGGCCTTTGGTGGGGACTGGAAGATTGGGAAATTTTTGAAAACAAAACAGGAAGGTTTGTAAGTGAATACGGTATGCAGGCTATGCCCAACTGGGAAACCATTAAAAGTTATACTGATTCATCTGACAGGTATTTGTATTCACCTGTAATTAAATCACACCAAAAAGCAAGCGATGGATTTAAAAAACTGAATCATTATTTAACGCGTTATTTTATTGATTCTGCAAAACTCAGCCAATTTTCGCTGGAAGATTATACTTACTTAACTCAATGTTTACAATACTATATTTTAAAGAACAGCATTGCAGTTCATCGCAGTAAATACCCGGCAAATATGGGCACTTTATTATGGCAGTTGAATGATTGCTGGCCTGTATCAAGCTGGAGTATTACGGATTACAGCAGGCAGCCAAAAGCAGCATGGTATGCGGTTAAGGAGGCATACAGGGATGATATGACACCTGTTAAAGATGTTGTTTATCCTAAAGATCTAAAATTGAAGAAACCCCAATTTACTTTTACGGTAACAGCAAATAAAATGTATATCAAATGCAATGTGGCAGCTAAATATGTCTGCATTTCATCCGGCAAACCCGATGTCATTTTTTCCAATAATTATTTTGATCTGGGTGCCGGTGAAACAAAAATCATTACTGTAAAAAATAATAAACAGTTTTCCATCAGCGATTTTAAAGTAAAATCGCTGTACGATATTTTAAATGTTCAATAAAGAATGCTCAGTATGAAAAAAATTATCGTCTTTGCTTTGCTCATTATTTTTGCCGCCCTTTCTCAATCAGCCAAAACATTATCAGCATACGCTAATACCCGGTGAATATCAGAGAAGAAATATTAAAAGAACATTCAAAAGCACAATGCACCAGGATCGTGAACTGGGTTGGCAACAACCAGCAACGCTTTGATGAACTCTTTAGCCTGTTTGTAAATGATGAATACCGGGTGGTACAAAGAGCGGGATGGCCGGTTAGTAATTGTGTAATGGCTAATCCCAAACTAATAAAAAAACATTGGAAAGGGCTTATCAATAACCTTAAAAAGCCAAACCTGCATAATGCCGTAAAGCGAAACAGCATCCGCCTGATGCAGGATATTGAATTACCAGCAAAATATCATGGCGAAATAATGGACACCTGTTTCAAATTTATGGAATCGCCCAAAGAAGCACTGGCTGTTAAGGTTTTTTCTATGTCGGTATTGGGAAATCTTGCTGAAATTTATCCCGAAATAAAACCTGAATTAAAATTATTGATCGAAGATCAGCTTCCGGATCAAACTGCGGGTTTTAAAAGCAGGGGAAAAAATGTATTAAAGCAACTGGAGAAATTATAGTTTTCTTATTCAATAGATTGCTTAACCCTCTGCAAAAAATGAATTTCTTAAAAGCAGGTTACTAAATTTTATATTTAGTATTAATTGATAACTATGCGATGATTTACTTTTAAATGATCTTTATGAAACGATTTCTCTTGCCCTTTTCTGTTGCTGCATTAGTCCTGATGTCTTGTAACAGCAAATCATCTTCAAATCAAAATATTTTAACAGCACAAAATCTTAAAAGCGCTTTTATTTATTTGAGTGCCGACTCAGCTTACAATCTGAAAACAGCAAAAGGGGCAATATTAAAAATTGCGGAAAACAGTTTTGATGTAAAAGGAAATGAAAAACTGAGGCTTGAAATAAAAGAAGCCTATAGTGCAGGTGACATTTTATTAGCGGGTTTAACAACAAGAAGTAATGGTAAACTTTTACAAAGCGGAGGTATGATCTATATTAATGCTACTTCAAACGGCAAGAAGATCGAACTACTAAAGCCTATAAATGTAAGTATCCCTTCTGCCTCCTATGATGAAAGAATGCAACTATTTAAAGGCGAAGTAGAAAATGATGGCTCTATTAACTGGGTTGCCCCACAACCATTAGACACTTCGCCTGTTGCAAGAAATATAATCAATGGCAAGGCACTCTTTAAAGCAAACTGCGCCAGTTGCCATAAACCAACAATGGAATTTACCGGGCCTGTACTTGCCAAATGCAGGGAAAGAGAACCTGATAGGGATTGGGCTTACCGCTTTACCAGGAATCCTTCGGCAATGACACAAACTGATGCTTATGCAAGGACAATCTTTCAAAAATATAACAAAACGCAAATGACGGCATTTCCTAACCTGAACAGGGCCGATGTGAATGCTATTCTTGATTATTGTGATAATGAAGCGATATTAAACCCGTTGCCAAAAGCTAATACAGCTACCCCGGCAAGCTTTATAACAGGAGATAGCGCCAGTAGCACTCAACAAATAAATAATTGTGGGCTTGATACATTCTATTACCCGGTACCCGATACAAACATCCTGGTTCTGCCATTTATTTCCAAGCCGGATACCAATCAAATAAATAACAGCCCGGTTCCTGAAATACCAATGTATCAATTCAATATTGATCAGTCGGGATGGTATAATGTAGACTGTTTTGTTGATGCAAACCGGGATATGGTAACCACCGTAAATCTCATCGCAACTTTAAAGATGCCGAAGCCGCTGAATATGCAGGTTTATTTATGCATTCCCCAAAGAAAATTACTTACATACGGCATGGAAAAGCCGAACAAAGAATATGAATTTTACGAAGCCGGCGGCAGCATCCCATTAGTATTAAATGATGAGGCCATCATATTCGCTATCGGATCTGATTCCACCAATGCGTATTATGGCATTACAAGATTCACTGTTCAGGCCAAACAAAATATCAGGATAAATGTAAAAGCATCAACTAAAGAAGATATCCTGAAAGCTATTAAAAGCAATAAACTCGATGGTATAAAGATCGAAATTGAAAAACCGGAAATTTATTTCAGGCAATCCAGCCTGGTTGACAGTTCCAAGACTGATAAACCAAAAGAGGAAATGCAAATGCAGATAATTAAAAAACCATGCAACGGCGAAAATATTAACAGTAAGATCATTCAAAAAAAATAGGATAGAATTCAAAGATATCCAACAACAATGCAGGCGACTCTTTATACCTGGGGCTTAGAATTGCAAGGCAAAAAAATACAGCGGTTTAATATAAACCGCTGCATAAAAACTAACTCATGAAAAGTATTATTTTTTGCCAAAATTAAATCGCAGTAAAACCTCGTGGGCATTAGCCCCATTATCAAAGCTGCTGATGGGAGTTATATAATCATCATAAGCATAACCGATGGTAAGTTTTTTTCCCAGGTTTATGCCGGCAGATAACATATAACTTTGATGAGACCTGTAACCACCGCCAAACCAAAACAATTGATTAAACTCAATCCGGGCACCAACCTGGTATGTTAACGGGGCATTGGGTAAATAAATAACCAACGCATTAGGGGTGATTATTGTAAAGCCATCTACATGCCAGTTATACAACCCGTGAAAATAATAATGCCTGTACAATCTTGCTTCTTCGTCCCTGTTTAAATTACCGCTGTAAAAATCTAATTTAGATTGAACCAATTGTGAAACAGAAGCGCCCAACTGTAATTTTTTAGAAGTAAAGGAAATACCAAAACCGGCATCGTATTTAAACCTGTTATCAGATGCGCCCAGAACCGGGTCGGAACCCAATGATTGTGAAAGTTTACCTTTATCAATGGCATATTGCTGTAACCTGTTTTCTATTCCGATAGAAAAAACGCCTTTATTCCCAACAATATGTTTTGCAAGAGAAAGAGAAATTCCTGTTCTTGAAGTTGGCCCGGTTTTATCCTGGTAAATTGAACCGCCAACGCCCATATCAAACTTTGGCATATCAAACGATCCAAACACTGTGGCTGTTTTAGGGCTTCCGCTTATACCCGACCACTGGCTGCGGTAAGAGACACCAATCAAATTATTTTCCTGTGTACCGGCAACAGATGGGTTGTGTATTACACCCTGCAGATCGTACATAGAAGATGTTTGTAATTGCTGTGCATTTGATACCGAGACCATTCCGGTAAAAACTGCTAATAAAATTTTGTGCTTCATAATATTGTTTTTAATAAATTATCTTAAAATTGTTACATCGCCTTTAACAGGAATTGAGTTACCGTTTATTAAGCGATACTGAAGTACATAATAATAAGTACCATCAGCCACAGGCTTTCCTTTGTATTTTCCATCCCAGTCATTATTATAATTTTCATTGCTGTACACCAGTTCTCCATAGCGGTTAAACACTTTGGCAATCACTTGTTGGGTGCAGGATCCACTACTGGTAACCAGCCACCTGTCGTTAAACCCATCTCCGTTTGGAGTAAAGGCATTCATGGGTTTTACACAATAGGGAATTACAGTTATAACCGCATTGTCTGTTGAAATACAGGCATTGATATCAGTAACCGTTAAAGTGTACGTGGTGGTGGCAGTTGGTTTTGCAACCGGGGTTAAAGAATTAGCGCCGGTTAAAGTAGCGGCTGGTGTCCAGGCAATGGAAGCGGGAGTTCCTGATGAACTGCCCTGTAGTGTAATTACATCACCATCTATTATTGTAAGGTCGGGGCCTGCATTAACTGCGGGGCTTTGTCTTACATCAAGTAATACAGTTTTGGTAAGTACACCACAAAAAGCGTCTTTAATGGTAATGGTTTGATTGCCTGCCGATAACCCGGTGAATGTATTTGAAGTTTGAAATTGCCCGCCATTAATACTGTACGTATAAGGAGCAATTCCACCGCTTGCATTTATAACAATGCTGCCGGTATTTCCGCTTGCGCAGCTGCCCAAAAGCGTTTCGGTTGAATTAACATTGATATTTGCAGGGTTGCCATATTCCATCATTGGCGCACCGGAAATATTTACACCGCAAACAAACATTTTCCTGTTTTGCATAGTAATGCTTGCAGGTACTGCCTTTGGCGCAAATGCCATGGTAGTAAAAATGCTGCCGGTGGGTGCAAGATCAAGCGTCCATGATGTACCACCATTTGTAGTTTTAAATAATACACCGCCTGGCGTTACCACATAACCATTGTTGGCATCATGCATTAATATCCCGTTTAGGTTTCCTCCTGGAGAAAGCAGATCAATATTGCTGGCAATATCCACCCAGGTAGCACCGCCATCAGTTGTTTTGTATATACGCCGGTTGTTTGCAGAAGTAAACATATTACCCACCACAAAAACAGTGTTATTATCCAAAGCAAAAATATCGGTATAGGAAACAGCAGAGTTACCAAAGCCAGCCGGTGAAATATTGATTGCAGGGAAAGGGCTGATATTGGTCCAGGTGGCACCGGCATCTGTTGTTTTATATACAGCGCCTCTGTTACCACAGGCATATCCTATATTTTTACTTGGAAATTCAATTCCTCTAAAAGTTACATATTGCTGGGCCTGTGTACCTACATTGCCCAATGGCCCTACTTTTATGGTATCCCATGTTGCGCCATTATTAAAAGAACGATACACTAATCCGAAACGCTGTAAAGCCGTAACAGAAGTTTGCTGAACACCGCATGCCCACAAACTGTCGGTACCAACAGCAGCCAAATCGTTGATTACAGAGGTACCTCCATAATTATCTATAAATACCGGTACCAGGTTGGTACCCTGGTTAACCGAGCGATAAATAGCTCCGATATTGGTAGTGAAATATGCTTTGTTTATATTCGGATAAGTTACCGACGTAATATTAGCAAATAAACCGGCCAATGCTCCGTTCGTTTTATCCTGCCAGGTTTTTCCCCCATCTGTAGTAACTGTTATACCTGCACCACCTGCAGCAATTCCATTATTACAATCTACAAACTCCATATCATTATAAGCGGCTGAAAGCGGGATACTCAGGTAATTACTTTGCCATGCACCTCCTGAAGCAGAATCACCCACTATTCCGTTTGTACCCATTGCCAGCAACTTTCCGTTTGGTGCAAAATCAATTGCAGGTGCACTTGCCGATGAGCTCCAGTTACGATTTTGCGGGTAAATGCTGCGTGGTACCCAATTACGGCCGGTATCAATGGAAGTCCACAAATATCCGGGACCGCCGATATTACTAAACGATCCGGTAACCAGTGTACCGCTGGAGTTGCGGAGCATGTGGTAAGGATTGGAGGCCAATAAAACCTGCACTGGTGGTATTGACGGGCCGGCATTAGGGCCACCCGTTGGTGGAAAGGGAAAATTCAATACCTCGTATTTACCATTCTCTAATACATTTGCGTTATTTACATTGGGTGTTTTGTCATTAATTCCCGTGCGTACCCTTACCACAGTATTATTATTAAACGACATCATCACGATCATGGAATCGTTGATGATATTCAACGCCCTGTATGTTTGAGCTGCGGGTGTGAGATTTCCAAAACCGGTAGTACAGGTAACTGTATTTGTATTTATTCCTGTATAGCCTATCCTTTCTTTACTTATTGAATAATCTGTTAAAACACCGTTTTGAAATTTCCATAACAAAGCAGCAGTATGAGCACCGGTTGTTAAAGTTCCGGTACTGGGTAAACAGGTAGCAGCAACTGCATTAACACTAACCACAGGAAATAGAGGGCTTGCCTGGCCACAGATATACCCGATTCCAGTACTTGAAAATTCGATCCGGTATATTTCTTTAAGTTTAGCATCTACAGGCAAAAGCACCGAGGGGACATTTGGATTGCTGATATAACCTGCACGGGTTACACCACTAACAGCCGGTGCAGCTATGGAATCCCAAGTGGAACCGCCATTTAAGGTAACATACAATTTAGGTAAAGAATCTGCTGTGTTATTATATTGCCCGCCTATATATCCTTTATTAGCATCTAAAAACCAGCAGGCGTTTATTGTTTTTGCATTAGCAAAAAGAGGTGTTGATACCCAATTCCAGGTAACACCGGCATCGGTACTTTTTGCCATTACACCATTGTTACCAACTGCATAGGCAGTAGTAGCAGTAATATAATGTACATCGTTAAAACTGGGTTTGATAAGTAAGCCGGCAGGATTGTTACAGGTAAATACGCCATAAACCCAGTTGGTACCGCCATCAGTGCTTTTAGCAATACCACCATCGCTGCCTACGGCAATTACATTGTTGTTGTCAAAATAATCCACATCCAGCACAGTAAACCCAAATTGCCTGGGATTGCTGAAGCGCCAGTTGGTGGTATT
>JANNYY010000534.1:0-5472 GCA_031410355.1 Chitinophagaceae bacterium
CGTATGGCCCCGGCAATGCCTGGAACTATGACTGGAAGTATAACGAAACCTATCCCCTGCTAATAGTAACTGCCAGCGATTCGGCAGCCAACAAAACATTGTACTCGGGCTATATTTTTCTCCCCGATGAAAAAAAATGGAAACTGATTGCCACCCGCAGCTATAGTGATACCATAGGGCTAAAATTCGCCGCCAACAATAACAGAACCAAATCTCCCGTAACATTCACCAACCGCTGGCTCTTACGCAGCGACGGCACCTGGAAAGCGCTTGATTCGCAAACAACCAAACCACCCGTGCTGCGCCCAATGACCAATATTGACAGTATTGCCCAACAAAAAATGGAAGAAGATATGTTGCGTGCAAAACTGCCAAAAGACAGTGTGCATTATGAAGAAGGCATGTTATATCAAACCATAAAAGAAGGAAACGGGAGATTGGTAAAAGTTACTGATACTGTTACCGTACATTACAAAGGCTCGCTCTTCAGCGATGGCAGTGTATTTGATGAAACCAAAGATAAACCGGCAACATTTCCTTTAAACAGGTTGATACAGGGATGGCAAACTGGCCTTGTTCACTGCAGTGTTGGTGGAAAGATGAGGTTGTTTATTCCGTCGGGCAGCGCTTATGGTATCCGCACCCGTGCAGCACTTATACCGCCAAACAGCATATTAGTATTCGATATAGAAGTGCTGGAGGCAAAAGAGAAATTGATAAAGTAGTATTAAGTAAGAACCAAAATGCTTAACATGAAAAATATGCAGGCAGCCAACAAAACTGTATGGCTAACCAGGACCGGGATAACCGCCATCTTATTGCTTTCTATCTCAACACTACATGCACAGTTTTTGCCTGTTGATAAAGTAAGAAATGATTTTATAGCTTTATTGCAAAGGCCCTCCGTTGCTGCTAATCCATCCTTTCAATCTTTCGCCACAGATTCTGTGCTGGTAGAAAAAGGTTTTTTTTATTCCGAAACAACAGAAAAAGTTCCGGTGCTTATTTACAAACCTGTTTCATCACAAATAAAAAAATTGCCTGTTGTCATCTGCCTGCATGGCACCGGCGGCAGTGCTGACGGTATGAAAAATATACTCTACTGTTTTTCCAAAGCGGGCTTTATGGCGGTAGCCATAGATGGCAGGTATCATGGAGAAAGAGTGACAGCGGTGGCTGGTAAAAATTATTATGTGGAAGCTATTATCAATGCCTGGCAAAATAAAGACAGTGCCCGGCAACAACATCCTTTTTCTTTGATACCGTTTACGACCTCTGGAAATTAGTTGATTATTTAGTTACAAGGGCCGATGTGGACACTGGTCGCATTGGCATGATGGGTGTTTCCAAGGGTGGCATTGAAACCTGGATGGCGGCATCTGTTGATACAAGAATTAAAGTGGCAGTACCTGTAATTGCAGTGCAAAGCTTCAACTGGTCGCTGCAGCATGACCGCTGGCAGGGCCGTGCAAAAACAATATGGGGCGCTCATGTACAGGCTGCAAAAGACCTTGGCGATACTGGTGTTACTAAAGAAAATGTAGCAATATTCTGGAATAAATTGCTGCCTGGCATAACCGGCGAATTTGATTGCCCTTCCATGATCAGGCTTTTTGCACCACGCCCATTGCTGTTGTTAAATACAGAGAATGATCAGAATTGCCCTTTACCCGGCGCACAAATTGCTTTTGATGCAGCAACAAATATCTACCAGTATCAAAATGCCCTGGATAACTTGAAGATAGATGTTGAGCCAAACGAACCGCACCGGTACACCCCAAAGCATATAGAAATGACAATTGAATGGTTTAAAAAATGGCTTTGAGGGTGAGAATATAAAAGCCTTATTGGCCACTTCAAAAAACATTCTATTAATTTTGGCGTGTGATATTAAAAAACTTCCGAAGCTTATTGCATTTAAAACCTGTACTTGCAGTGGGTTTTTTATTTGGGGTTTCAAGCTTGCTATTTGGCACCTGGGTGGCGGCTATACCGGCAATTAAAGAAAGGTTTTCATTTACAGATGGTACGCTGGGCTTAATGCTTTTATTTTCTCCACTGGGTGCTATCACCGGTGTTTTTGTTTCTACAAAAATTTTTAGCAAAATACCTGTAGGCAAATGGATGTTTACAGGCTACCTCACACTTTGTGTGATTATGATACTGCAGATCAATTCACTAAACCCCTTTTTGTTAGGCGCATGTTTGTACAGCTATGGCCTGGTAAGTTTTTTAAACGGCGTATCGGCTAATGCAACCGTTAGCCTGATGGAAAAAAAATACGACCGCCTGCTTATGAGCAGTTGCCATGCTTTGTATAGCCTGGGTGGTGCGGCCAGCGCAGGCCTGGCGGCTTTAATGGTAGCCCTGGATATTGGCCATGGCTGGCAAATAGTTTTGGTAGTAGCAGTTATTATTACTGTCATCTTTAGCAACAGGCACCTGCTGCTGGCAAACCGCGATATTATTCATTCGGGTTCGGGAATAAAACTACCTTCTTTACATGTGCTGGGCATTTCTTTTATATGCATGATTCTTTTTATGACCGAAGGTTGCGTAGCCGACTGGAGCGGTATTTATTTTAAAGAAGTTTTACATGCCCCTGCTATGTATGTAAGCATGGGTTATGGCGTATTTGCAATTGCCATGACCATTGGCAGGCTTAACGGAGATTACCTGGTATCGCAAACGGGTAATAAAAAAGCGGTAATATGGGGCTGCTTGCTGGCATCTGCAGGTTTTATTTTGGTGATAGCTACACACATAATTATTATTACACTCCTGGGTTATATAATTATTGGTTTTGGATGCTCCTGCATTGTGCCTGTTTTGTTCCGGGCATCGGCAAATATACCGGGTTTAAGCAAGGTAGAAGGATTTGCCATGGTAACAACCGGGGGATTAATTGGATTTTTAGCGGGGCCTTCTTTACTTGGTTTTATTTCGGAAAAGGCTGGTCTTTCTGCCGGTTTATCCCTGTTAATTATTATGACGATACTTGCAGCAATTGTTGCCTGGCGAAATCAATTTTTAATTAATAAGGAAGATAAAGTAATGGATGAAACTTTTGATGAGCAGCTTTATTGATGTTGTTTTTAAACCTGGATTTTCTATCTCCCCTGCCCTCCCCCACATTTTTCACCACCTGTCAACCCCCGTTACCACTCAGTTTTGGCGGAATTTTACACCCCTCCTGCCACATATAATTTTCACCTTTTATCCTTTTTACATTTTCTGTACGAAGAGATTAGTACATTTTTACAACAGCCATTAATTAAAGTATACCAAATCATCTAGCCATGAAAAAAACATTTTCTTTGCTTACAGCATTGCTGTTAACCATGCTCCTCTATGCACAAACTAAACCCGGCAAAATATCCGGTACGGTTGTAAACACCGAAAAAAAACCGGTAGAATCTGTAACTGTACAGTTATTAAAAGCAGCCGACAAAGCGCTGGTTAAAACTGCCATTACCGATAAAGCTGGTAATTATGCTTTTGAGAAAATTGCAGAAGGTAATTATACCATCAGTTTTACGGCTGCAGGTTTTGCAAAACAATTGAGCGACCCCATCAGCATCACTGCAGCCAGCCCAACAGCAACCGTTGCTGCAGCAACTATAGCCAGCGATGCTAAATCAATGCAGGGCGTAACGGTAACTGCACAAAAACCTTTTATTGAACAAAAGCTCGACCGCACCATCGTGAATGTTGATGCTTCTCCCAGTAATGCCGGTGCCACAGCGCTGGAAGTGTTGGAAAAATCGCCGGGCGTTAGCGTAGATAATGACGGCAACATAAGCCTTAAAGGAAAGCAGGGTGTTATTGTAATGATGGATGGAAAACCTACTTACCTATCCGCTGCCGATCTTGCTAATGTATTGCGAAACCTTCCGGCATCGGCCCTTGACCAGATAGAAATAATGACGAACCCCTCTGCCAAATATGACGCAGCGGGTAATTCCGGGGTGATCAATATCAAAACAAAGAAAAGTAAAACAAAAGGTTCTAACGGAACTGTAACGCTTGGAAACACCACTGGCCTGTTCCGGAATAATGGTAAAGAAGAACTGGTTTGGAAACCAACTTTTTCTGTAAACTATAATTACAAAAAAAATAAAGTGAATTTGTTTGGCAATTTTGTTTACAATTATCGCGAAGGCCGAGGCATGCTGGATATAACCAGCCGGTATTATGAAAATGGCAAGCAGCTTGACAGTATCAGCAAGGTAAATACATCTTTTAGGTTTAGAAACAATAACTACACTTTAAAAATGGGGATGGATTACAGCCCCAATAAAAAAAATACATTTGGGATTGTATTAAATGGATTTTTATTTGCCGGGCGGCCTACACCCACTACAAATACTACCTTCTCCACGCTTGATGGGGATGTGTTCTCCAGGTTGAATTCTAAAACAATAAATAAACTGGCCTGGAACAATTTTAGTACCAACCTAAATTATAAACATACATTCGATACCTCAGGCACTGAGTTAACACTCGACCTTGATTATTCTCATTACAAAAATGTATCGGACCAGTTATTGAGTACCGGGTTCTTTGATGCCAATAATAATCAAACTGCTGATTCCATGTTTTTAAAGGGGCACCTGCCTTCAGCAATAGATATTTATTCTTTAAAATCAGATTTTAACCATACTTATAAAAATAGTATAAAGCTGGAAGCCGGTATCAAAGCCAGTTACGTACAATCAGATAATCTGGTTGACTATCTCCGCAAGATGGGCAGTTACTGGGCTCCTGATAGCCGTAACAATCATTTTATTTATACCGAAAATATTAATGCCGCTTATTTAAATGCAAATAAAACTTTTAAAAAATGGGATGTGCAAACCGGGTTGCGGATGGAGAACACCAATACAAAGGGTGTACAAACATCAGATAACTCTGTTGTAAAACGCAGCTATGTAAGTTTTTTTCCTTCGGTGTTTGTTAGCTATAATGCCAGTGCAAAAAATTCATTTACGGTGTCGGCCAGCAGAAGGTTACAAAGGCCCAATTACCAGGATCTGAATCCATTTACTTTTTTCCTTGATTCATTATCATACCGCCAGGGCAATCCATATCTTGCCCCCCAGTTCTCTTATAATTATGAGCTCAAGCACACTTACAATAACAAGCTCAGCACAACTTTAAATTACACATCAACAACCTTCGACTGCGCACTTTCTGTAGAGATATAAGTGCCTGTGTAATGATTGCGGAAAACGTTTACAAAAAGATTCGCATTCCACCATTTTGCAAATTTTACCGGAGAACTTACCGCCACGCCCATATTGGTGAATTTGGCAATATTATCAATGGTTAAAAATCCGATGAGTTCATTATTGGTTCCTTTTTTTCTTTTGATGATCTGCGATATTACATCGGTGGTTGATGTGTAATTTAAAGTTGTGCTGAGCTTGTTATTGTAAGTGTGCTTGAGCTCATAATTATAAGAGAACTGGG
>JANNYY010000535.1:0-10702 GCA_031410355.1 Chitinophagaceae bacterium
GGTGGTGATTGCCATTGAAGAAGCCAATGCCATTATTTTTATGGTAGATGCTGCTACGGGTATTACCGAACTGGATAACAGCATGGTTGATCTGTTGCGCCGCAGTACCAAGCCGGTTTTTTTGGTAGTAAATAAAGTGGATAACCATGAAAGGTTAATGGAAGCCAGTGAATTTTATGCGCTGGGTTTTGACAATATATTTTTTGTTTCTTCTATAAGTGGCAGTGGCACCGGCGAAATCTTAGATGCTATAACAGAAAAAATAAGTGATAAAGATTCGGAAGAAGCTGCAACCGAAACTGACCTGCCAAAAATCGCTATCATCGGGCAGCCAAACGTAGGCAAATCATCTTTATTAAATGCACTGATAGGGCAGGAGCGTACCATTGTAAGTGATATTGCTGGTACTACACGTGATACCATTCATACGCACTATAATCTTTTCAATAAAGAGTTTATGCTGATTGATACCGCAGGTATCAGGCGTAAAGCAAAAGTGCACGAAGACCTGGAATTTTATTCGGTGATACGTGCCATTAAAGCGGTTGATGAATCGGATATTTGTATGCTGATGCTGGATGCAGGTAAAGGAATTACTGCACAGGATCTTACCATTTTTGCACTGGCCGAAAAAAAGGGCAAAGGCATTGTGGTATTGGTTAACAAATGGGATTTGGTTGATGAAAAGAAAACCAACACCACCAAAGATTACGAAAAAGAGTTGAAGAAAAAATTTGCACCCTTCAGCGATGTGCCCATTATTTTTATTTCGGTTACCGAAAAACAGCGCATATTTAAAAGTATAGAAATGGCTTTGGAAGTATTTGAAAACCGCAAGCGGAGAATACCAACATCGCAATTGAATGAAGTGATGCAGAAAGTAATTGAAGCCTACAAGCCACCAGTGGTAAGGGGTAATCAGCTTAAAATAAAATATGTTACCCAGTTACCAACTTTTACACCCAGCTTTGCTTTTTTCTGTAATTATCCCGATGATGTAAAAACACCTTATAAAAATTACTTAGAAAACCAGTTGCGTGAAAAATTTAATTTTACAGGAGTGCCGGTGAGGTTGTTTTTCAGGAAGAAGTAAAAGAGTCGTGAGTCGTGAGTCGTGATTCGTGATTCGTGATTCGTGATTCGTGATTCGTGATTCGTGATTCGTGATTCGTGATTCGTGATTCGTGATTCGTGATTTCATTCCTGCATTTTGCAATTTATCAAAATAAAAATTCAGCCATGAAAAAAATATATGCCATCTTAACCATCGCCTCATGTTTAGCAGCGTGTAACAACAGCAGCGAAGAAAAAAAAACAATTACTACAGATTCAAGCTCAGCAGAATCTCCGCTTATGGATGCAGTGAATACAGCCGACAGCGCCGGTAAAATACTGCACGACAGTACCGGTATGATGAAGGACAGTGGTTTAAAAAGATAGTTGGCCTTAATTCGTGTCTCCGGTCCAAGCATTTAAACAGGCAGCATCAAATACTTCATATAAATTCTCATCCTGGTTAATGCCACATGAACCAAGGCGGCATTTTCTGGGTTTTAAAGAAAATGCAGCCTTTGCAAAAAACTTTGCGCTCTTTGCGGTTTAAATCTTACCGCAAAGAACGCAAAGCAGGGTTTAAAATAAAGGGAATTAAGAGAAATGACCAGCTTAAATATTTTTATTATTTAATGTATAGTATCTTTCAATGGTCATGCATAGGTAAAATTAAGGGTTGAGCAAAAGAATAAATTGTATGGATAGAGCTATGGCGGGTTTATAGTAAACTTCAATGATAAAGATGTTAACTTCATAACTGCTGTCCCGGCTTTGTAAATTCTTTTTCCACAAAAAATGTAAAATTTGTTTTTGTAATTATTATTAGTATATCTTGCCGCATATCCTGCGATATAACATTAGTCCCTTCCCTGTTCAAACATTTATTTATCATTTTCGGTTTTATAGTACTTATTAAAAGATCAATACTTATGTATAAAATTTACCTTTTAAAATGCTTGCTATTGCCTTGTGTTTTTTTTGTTCAAAAAATTTTAATGCTGCGCTATCCCCCAAGCTGCTGGCTTACAAAACAAAAGGGTTTACAACCTGTTCCACCATTTTTAAATGCTTTAAATCAATATTCATCCTTTTACCCGGAACGATGTGGCTTCTGACAAAATCAAAAGCCGCCTTCCAAGCAAAATATTAAAAACTAAATCAGTATTCCATTAATTAATTTATAATATTGAAACTATTATGTCTATTTATACGTCTTTTAAAAAAACAAAAACAAATTCCTTTATGAAAAATTTTTACATTAAACTCCTTGTTGGGTTTTTATTTGTTTTGGGAACGGTGGGGGCCGAGGCTCAGGTTACACTAACCGCGACTGCCGGAACTGCTGCAGGTAGCTTTACCACATTAAAACTTGCATTTGATGCAATTAATGCCGGAACTCACCAGGGAGTAATAGTCATTAGCATTAATGCAAGTACAACAGAAGGAACCACACCAGCAACTTTAAATAGTACTGGTGCGGGAAGTGCTGTTTATACTTCTATATTAATACAACCTACCGTTGATGGTGTTTCCATTAGTGGTAATCCTGCTGGTGGCTTTGGTGTTATCCAATTGAAAGGTGCAGATAATATAACTATTGATGGGGATAATCCAAATACTGGAGGTATAAATAGAAATTTAAGTGTTATTAACACAGCTGCAAATACAATTACATATAATTCAGTAATCAGGATAACTACTGTTAACGTAGCTGCCGCTTTAGATGCCAATAATAATACCATCAAAAACTGTATACTTACAGGTAGTGCTTCAGGTAGAAATGCCAGTGCCAATACAAGTACCACAGGTTCAGAAAATACAACTTTTGGAATATTAGTTGGATACAATGGTGGTACAACTGCTATTGATGCGCCGACTGCCCATGCCTCTGTAACAGGCGCATTGGTGGCTTCAACAACAGTGAATAATTTATTAGTTGATAATAATGCTATTAATTCCTGTGCACGCGGTGTTGCTTTTATTGGTACTACCAGTGCATCCTCTACCGGAATAACCCTGCAAAATAATTTAATAGGTGACCAGGCAACCTCACTTTCAGGAGCTCCGCCTTATATTACCCCTACAACCACAGTTTATACAAAAGGTATTTATGTACAGGGAACTAATGCCTATTCAATAACTGGCAATACTATAAAAAATATCTTATCATATGTTGGTACAACAATGAATGCAATTGAAGTTGCATCAACCGGAGCTGGTACAGGTGCCGCAGTTGCAAATAGTAATATTATTACGGGGGTAGTAAATAATGGCACCAGTGCAGCAAATGGTATAAATCTTTCAGGCTCTAGCTGGTCTTCATTAAATGTGAATCTAAATACTATTACAAATATTCAAACTGTAGGTACCGCTAGTGCAAATGGTATAACAATTATTACTGCCCCAGCAACTTCAAATTTAATTGAGCGCAATAATATTTCTTTTATTTATGCAAGAAATACCGGGGGTTATGCAGCCACCGGTATTAATCAGGCAGGAACAAATAGTTTAACTATTCAAAACAATATGATCTGGGATTTAAACGCTGTAGGTAATAATTCAACGACAGGAACAACATTTGCTGTTAGGGGAATCCGGCTTTCTGCGGGTACAAATCATAAAATTTATCATAATACTGTTTCTTTAAGTGGTGCTATGTTGGCCGGAGGAACAGGAGTAGATGTAACCGCAGCCTTTACTATAACAGCAACAACTGTTACAGGTGTAGATGTTCGCAATAATATTTTTTCAAATACTATGACAGGTGCATCTGCAAAACATGCCTGTGTCCAAATTCCATCTGGTGCCACCAGTGCAATGAACCTTTTAATTAATAATAATGCTTATTATGGAAGTGCAACAGTAAATGTTGGTATGACATCAGGTACATTGGTTGAATATTCTTTTGCTAATTTTAATCCGGCTTCTACATCTCCATCTACAAATTGGCGTTCTTATTCAAGTACTTTGTTAGTAGCAAATACTAATAATGATAATTCTTCACTTGGGTTTATATCAGCCGCTCCATTTGTTTCATCAACTAATCTTCATATTAGTACCGGTGTTACACCCACTCAATTAGAATCTGGTGGTGCTACAGTTGGAGTACTGACAGATATTGACAACCAGGTACGTCCTGGCCCGGCTGGTTCAGTAAATGGTGGAGCTACAGCACCTGATTTAGGAGCTGATGAATTTGATGGTGTGCCTTTAGATCTTACAGCACCTTCAATATCATATACTCCATTAACATTCACTTGCCTTACAACTGCCCGTACGTTAACAACAACTATTACTGATGCCAGCGGTGTTCCTACATCAGGGTTGGGCTTGCCTGTACTTTACTGGAAAATAAATGCTGGTGCTTATTCTGCTGTTACTGCTACATGGGGTGGGGGCAGTACATACACATTTACTTTTGGAGCTGGTGTTATTGCAGGTGATGTGGTATCTTACTACATTGTAGCCCAGGATAATGCACCTACACCAAATGTAGGTTCGTCTCCATCAGGAGCTTCCGGCTTTACTATAAATCCGCCTGCAGCTTCTACACCACCTCCAACACCAAGTTCTTATGCAATCAGTAATTCAATTGGAGGTGCTACTTACACAGTTGGTGCCACAGGAACATATACAACATTAACAGCGGCGATTAATGCTTATAACACAAGTTGCTTAACTGGTCCTGTTGTATTCAGTTTAATAGATGCTGCATATACAGAGGCTGGAGCAATGACCATTAATGCCAATGCTGATGCAAGTGCTACCAACACACTTACTATCAAACCTACCTTAGCCAATACTACCATTGCTGTAACAGGCGGAAGTACAACAGCAATATTTAATTTAAATGGTGCAGATTATGTAACTATTAATGGCTCTATCAGTGCAACGGCAAATACAGTTTGTCCTGTATCTGCAGCTTCCCGTGATCTTACCATTACAAATACCAATTCCGGTACCAGCAGTGCAGTGGTTTGGTTACAAACGACTGCGGGTTTAGATGCTGCTACAAATAACAAAGTAATTAATTGTAACCTGGTGGGTAATTCAAATACAACTACACTGTTTGGTGTTGGATCAGGTAGCTCCACAATCAGTACAGCTACTTTAGGAACTGGTAATAATAATAACAGTTTTATAAATAATAATATCAGCAAAACACAATATGGTATTTATACACAGGGTGCAAGTGCTGCAAATAAAAATACCGGAACAATTATTAATCAAAACCTGATAAATACGGCTTCGCCAAATAATGTTCAGATTGGTGGTATTTATATTGGGTTTGATAATGGTGCAGTAATTTCCAGAAACAGTGTAGCGGGAATGGTTTCAGGTACAGATGCTTTTGGTATTTCCACAGGGGTAACCAGTTGGGTTGCAACTACTACTACGGGCAATGAAGTGAGCAATGTTACCATAAGCAAAAACACTATAGGACTTGTGCAAAATACAGGAGCAAACAGTGCTGCAGGAATATTAGCAGGCCCTTCGGCAACTGGTACAAACCAGGTGAGTAATAATATGGTTTATGGAGTTATTTCCAATTCAACACCAGGAGATATAACTGCTGGTATTTTTACAATTTGTGGTGCTGGTGCAACACAGGTATATTATAACACCGTTTCCATGACCGGTGACAGGGGTGCTGGCACAACCGGTTCCAGCTTAGCGCTGGCGGTAATGGGTACAGACCCAATCATTGACATCAGAAACAATATTCTTATTAATAAGCAAACCACTGCTTCAACCGGTAAGTCGTATGCAATTGGTTTAGGATATTCAACATTTGTAAACCTAACCTCTAATTACAATGATTTGTTTACTTCGGGTGCAAATGCAAATTTTGGAGTTACTACTGCACTTAATAGCGGAACTGACAGGACTACGCTGGCACTATGGCAAACAGCCACTGGTAAAGATGCCAATTCAAAAAATCTGGATGCTACATTTATGTCGGCTACAGATTTACATTTAAATGTTTCAGGCAATCCCGGACTTAATGCTGCAGCAACACCAATTGCTGTTACTGATGATATAGATTGCGATCCAAGAGATGGTTCAGCACCCGATATTGGCGCTGATGAATTTACAGGTGTACTTATTACAGATGCAGGCGTTACAGCTATTGTATTACCAGCAACTTTCTGTCCTGGTTCAAACTTAGTTTCTGCAACAGTTAAGAATTTTGGAAGCACTACCATTACCAGTATTTTAATTGACTGGAGCGTAACACCAGGCGGAGCACAACCACAGGTTAACCCGGGTGCTATCAGTATTGCACCGGGTGCATCACAAACTTTCCCGCTGGGTAATTTTACTTTTGCAGCAGCAACTACTTACAGCATTACCGCTTCTACCAGTATGCCAAATGGTGGTGCTGATGGGGTACCGGGTAATGATGCGTTTACACAAAATAATATTACAACGGGTTTAACGGGTACTTACACAGTTGGTGTTGGAATGAACTATGCAACATTAACGGCGGCTGTAGCGGATTATAACACAAAGTCACTTTGCGGTGCTGTTGTATTTAATCTTACAGATGCAACCTATCCATCCGAAACTTTCCCCATTACGATTAATGCAAATGCAGCAGCGAGTGCAGTAAATACATTAACCATTAAACCTGCGTCCGGTATTTCACCAGTCATTAGTGGTACAAATGCTACTGCAATAATTGATATTAATAATGGTGACTACATTGTCATTGATGGTTCAAATAACGGTACAACAAGTAAAAACCTGACCATTTCAAATACAAACACCAGTGGTTCGGTAATACGCTTTATTAATGATGCTACCAATAATACCGTTAAGAACAGTATATTAAATGGTGTAAGCACATCTACATCAAATGGCATTGTTTTCTTCTCTACAACTACCGGAACAACCGGTAATGATAACAATACCATTCAAAATAATGATATTGCAGCAGGAGCTTCTGCCAATGCTTATGGTATTTACAACAGTGGAACAACAACTACTACCGCGTTAAAAAATTCAGGAATTCAGGTAATTGGAAATAATATTTTTAATTTCTCCAACACCGGAATTTTTGATGCAGGTGGATCAGTTGGTACATTGTACAGGAGCAACCAGATTTACGAGGTAAACACCCAAACAACCAGCCTTGTTGGTTTTAGGCCAAGTGCTACAAATATTGAAGGCTTTATCTTTACCCGCAACCGGATCTATGATTTGAAAACGACCGGTACAGGAAACGTTTATGGAATTCATCTTTTTGACATACAGGGAAATGCTGCATTGATAGGCGAAGTATCGAACAATATGATAGCACTTGATGCTGTTACTCCGCTCACCATGCGTGGTATTTACGACCAAACAGCTACAGGCGAGTTTTACAATATTTATTATAACAGCATTTTATTAAGTGGTACTGTTGCAGGGGTAAGCAATTCCGAAGCTTATTACTGGTCTGTTGCCAGCACCAGTAATGTTAAGAATAATATTTTTACCAATACAAGAAATGGCGGCACCGGCAAACATTATTCCATCAGGTTCAATACCACACTGGCCAATGTAACTTCAGATTACAATAATATTTATCCCGGCGGTGGAACAGGTAATGTATTTGGTAATGATGGAACAGCAGACAGGGTAAACCTGGCTGCATGGCAGACTGCCACCGTTAAAGATGCCAATTCTATAAGTGTTCTTCCAAACTTTACATCCGCCACCGACCTTCACCTTGTTGCAGCAACCAACTGCGGCATTGACGGATACGGAACACCAATTGGCGGCATCACCACAGATTACGATAACCAGTCCCGTGATGCAACCACACCTGATATTGGAGCTGATGAATTTACGGCAACCTACAGTGGTACACTGGCAGGTGTTGCTGGTTCGGCTACCTGCGAAAACAAAACAGTATCGGCTGCAGGTACAACATTTGCCACCAGTGCATGCAATCTTATCGGCAAGCTTGTGCCTTCAGGCGCATCCCCGGTAAGCGGTAAAGTAAATTTATGTGTAACATTAGATGCAACACAACAATACTTTAACGGAGGTCCTTATGTACAAAGGCACATGGATATTGAACCGGCAACCAATGCTGCAACAGCGACGGGTACAGTTACCTTATACTTTACTGATGGAGAGTTTACCAGCTATAATACACTCAACCCTACTTACCCGCCTTTGCCAACCGCAGCAGGTGGCGGAAGTGCTGATCCTAACAGGGCCAACTTAAAGATTACCCAGTATCATGGTACGCCTACGTCCACTCCATCAGCAGCTGGTTTATACACAGGCAGTGCAGTAGTTATTATTCCGAATATTGCAAATATTACCTATAATGGAAGCTATTGGTCTGTAACTTTTGATGTGAACGGTTTTAGCGGTTTTTATGCTTTTACTAAAACAGGAGCTGGCCCGCTGCCAATTTCCATCAATTACTTTACCGGTAACAAACAGGGCGGCAATCATTTGCTCAACTGGAAAGTTACCTGCAATGCAACACCAAAGGCAACTATGACTTTAGAACGCAGTGCCGACTCACGCAACTTCGCAGGCATTAATACCATTGTTGCTGATGCAGCACGTTGTAACCAGCCATTTAATTATACCGATGCACAACCATTAAATGGCATGAATTATTACCGCCTGAAAATGACAGACGTTGATGGTAATGTTTCTTACAGCGGTATTGTGGCTTTACTGAATGCGGTTAAAGGTTTTGATATTGTAAGCATTGCGCCCAACCCTGTGGTTACTGATAATTTTACATTGAATGTAACCAGTGCCCAGGCATCAAAAATGGAATTGGTTATTATTGATATGCAGGGCAGGCTGGTCAACAGGCAAACTATTTCATTAATTGCCGGTTTCAACAGTTTACCGGTTAATGTGGGTAACCTGGCAGCCGGTACTTACACTATATCTGGAACTATCGGAGAAGATAAATCAAGGATCATCCGGTTTGTAAAACAATAACAGCATTTAATTATTTCTTAAAGTCTCCCTGTACCGGGAGACTTTTTTTATGCCTGTGTTATCCGAATAATTAAATATTTGTGTAGGTAGAATGACCCTAAAGGCCTTATGTGCTATACACAAACGATGGTACAGTTTTTTTAAATTACAGACCTAAAGAAACCATTGATTCATAAAATGAAACAGGTAAAATATTAATAGTAATAACTATACTCATTGTATGTCACAGCCGTATTATTTCTTTTTGCACAAAAAGTAAAAAATTTTCTTTTTATGCATATAATTGATATAACTTGCCGCATATCCTTCGAAAAATACCACTAATAATTTTTCTGTTCGGGCCCTTACATATTCCATTTACGGTTTGTCGCAAAAATAAAAATTCAATACTATGAATAAAATTTACCTTTTTAAAGCTTTGCTGTTGCGTTGTATTTTTTTTGACAGGCAACTGTTATTAGCTGCAAGGCTGCCGTTCTCTCCCCATCCAGATTTTGAATTTTACCTGGATCTAAAAACCGCCTCATTGTGAACAGAGGGTTTCTTAATTAAAACATTTTATTAAAGTTTCAACCGGCATCTGTATCATTTATTAACCAATGCAACCATTATGATTATTTCTACAACTAACGATAGTATTATTTTAAAAAAAATTTTTATGCATAAAATTTACTGCAGGCTGTTTGTTGGATTTTTATTTGTTTTGGGTACGGTGGGCGCTAATGCACAGGTTACAGTTACTAATCCTGGTAATACAACCCCGGGGCTTGCTGGTACCTACGGTACATTAGCTGCTGCAATTACAGATTTGAATTTACAAACTGCAATTTCAGGGCCGGTTACGATTACCTTAAACCCCGCAAACCCGCAAACAGCATCTGTAGGTGGTTACTCTATAAATCCTATACTCACCGGGGCATCGGCGGTAAATACTATTACTTTCGAGGGAAGTGCTAATACGATAACTGCAGGTTTACAAACTGCAGGTAGCAACATTGATGCTGTTTTCAAAATTATTGGTAGTGATTATATTACTATCCAGAATTTCATTATGCAGGAGAACCCGGGAAATACAGTAACGGCAACAGGTGCTACTAATACAATGACGGAATGGGGAGTTGCCTTATTGAGGGTATCACTTACTGATGGTGCACAAAACAATACAATTCAAAATAACACCATTTCATTAAACAGAACCTATGCAAATTCATTTGCTGTTTATAGTAATGTAAGGCATTCTGCAACTGTGCCTGGAACAACAGCGGATATTACAGCAGCCAGTGGGGCCAATAATAATAATAAAGTTTATGGTAATATTATCAATAATGTTAACAATGGAATTGTTTTCGTTGGTTCTGGCACTGCAGGTTTTTTTGATACAGGTAATGATATTGGCGGAAGTTCAGCAGGAACCGGAAATACCTTATCCAACTGGGGAAGCAATACTCCAAACAGCGGGGTTTTTATTTCTGTATCAGGAACGGTGTGGGGTATATTTGTTAACCAGCAAACAGGTTTAAATGTAAGCTACAATTCGCTTACAAGTGCAACTGGCTTTGTTGCTACATCATTTCGTGGAATATTTAATGATTTTTCTGTCCTGTCACCTACCGGCACTTTTACGAATTCTTTTACGAATAACACTATTACTCTTAATAGTGCTAATACCAGCGGCACTTTTGAATGT
>JANNYY010000536.1:0-5835 GCA_031410355.1 Chitinophagaceae bacterium
CGAACCCCAGGATGTAGAATTATTGCTGAAGATAATGGTGGCATCGCCATCGCCCATGGCAAAGAACATAGCATAGGTGCCGCCAGCTAATTTCTGGCCTTCTATCATTACGTCTGTGCTCACGGTGATGGTAGTATTCTCATTTGCACCACCACGCCATGGTGCAGCCTTACTGGTACCAAAGCCAAGGTCCGTATAACCCTTGTGTACGAGATCTCCCCAGATCTTACCCTCCCTGCCTTTTACTGCAGGCCTGTCGTAATGAATGGTAACATCTGTTATGCCGATACGTTCAGTAACCGATGCTTTTTTATTGCCACCATCTGCTATTGTAAAAAGAATTTGTGAAAATGAACTAAAAGAAAACAATAAGGCAATTAATACCAAAAAAAAATTTTTATGTAACATGGCTGTAGTTTTAGTAATTAAATGTAAGTACTAAAAATTTGCGGTAAAACTGAATAATGATAAGTGGTTACCATAAAAAAGTATAAAAAAACTTTGCCAAAGTTTAAAACTTTGGCAAAGTTGGTCTGCTCTGATATTTTATTCCGGATTATTTTAAAACAAATGATTCCATAAACTTAGTGGTAAAATTTCCTTTCCTGAAATTTTCATCCTGCATTAATTGCTGATGAAAAGGGATGGTGGTTTTAATGCCTTCAATTACATATTCGCTCAATGCCCTGCTCATGGTATTGATGGCTTCTTCACGGGTTTGTGCAATGGCAATTAATTTACCAATCATACTATCATAATAAGGCGGAATGACATAGCCTGCATACACATGACTATCCACACGTACACCATGGCCACCGGGTTGGTGCAACACCGTTATTTTTCCTGGTGATGGGCGAAAATCATTGTAAGGATCTTCGGCATTAATGCGGCACTCAATAGCGTGCATTTGCGGAAAATATGCTTTACCCACAATTTTTTCGCCACAGGCAATTTTTATCTGCTCTTTGATCAGGTCGAAATTGATCACTTCTTCGGTAACGCAATGCTCAACCTGTATGCGGGTGTTCATCTCCATAAAATAAAAGTTGCGGTGCTTATCAACCAAAAACTCAACCGTGCCCACACTTTCGTAATTGATAGCCTGTGCTGCTTTAATGGCGGCATCGCCCATTCTTTTCCTGAGTTCATCAGTCATAAATGGCGATGGCGTTTCTTCCACAAGTTTTTGATGACGGCGCTGAATAGAACAATCCCTTTCGCTTAAATGGCAAATATTACCGTATTGATCTCCTGCGATCTGTATTTCAATATGGCGCGGCTCTTCCACAAATTTTTCCATGTAAATGCCATCATTTTTAAAAGATGCGGCGGCTTCTGTTTTGGCATTTTCAAATGCTTTTTCTATTTCAGATTCTTCCCAAACCACCCGCATGCCTTTACCACCACCACCCGCAGTAGCTTTTAAAATAACCGGGTAACCAACTTCTTTGGCCGCTGTTTTTGCATGGGCAACACTTTCTAAAAGCCCATCTACACCGGGTACTACCGGCACGCCGGCTGCTATCATAGTATTTTTTGCCGTGATCTTATCGCCCATTGAGTTGATCATCTCTGGCGTGGGTCCAATAAATTTTATGTTATGTTCACCGCATATCTTTGCAAATTTGCTGTTCTCGGCTAAAAAGCCATAACCCGGATGTATGGCATCTGCATTGGTAATTTCGGCAGCCGCCATAATATGTGCCATGTTCAGGTAACTGTCTATACTGGCTGGTTTGCCAATACAAACGGCTTCATCAGCAAATTTTACGTGCAGGCTGTCTTTATCGGCTGTTGAATAAACCGCAACGGTTTTAATCCCCATCTCCCTGCAGGTACGGATTATGCGTAAGGCAATTTCTCCGCGGTTGGCTATTAATATCTTTTTAAACATAAGTTGAAAATGGGCAAATGTGCAATTGAGCAAATGTGCAAAATAGGAATGCTACAGTTGTATTATTGCAATCGGCATTGTTATTAATACTTTTAAAAAATAAAAAAACTTAAAAGATAGCTGAAAGGTGTTTTTCTTTTAGCTGTAGAGATTATACTTCCCAATATTTTATTTAATTCAACTAATTTTTCTGATAGTCCATCAGGATCTGGATAATTTTTAGAACTTTCGCAAAGTATCAGCCAGTATTGAGTTTCATCAGCTTCTTTTGCAGTAATTTTAATTTTGTGAATAAAATCAGCCTTACTTTCCGGGTTTTGAGCCTCCATTGCATTTGCTCCAATTGATGTAGCAGAACGAAACAGTTGATTAGCCAAAATGAACTTTTTTTCTGCATTTAACCTTTCGCAATAATCAATTACCTGTAATGAAAACGCAATTGATAATTTTAGCAAGGGGTTATTCTCTATTAATTCTTTTCTCATAAAATGAGCTTTATTATACTATATACTCCCTGCTCCACAATTTGCATATTTGCACATTTGCCCGTTTGCACATTTGCCTATTTGCAAGTTTGCATTTAAGAAGGATCAACAAGGAACAAAGGCTGGTCATATTCAACAGGACTGGCATCTTCAACTAAAACTTTTACTATTTTCCCTTTTACTTCGCTTTCTATTTCGTTAAACAATTTCATGGCTTCTATAATACAAACCACCTTACCCGTAGTTACTTCATCACCCACCGAAGCAAAAATGGGTTTACCCGGTCCGGCCTGCCGGTAAAAAGTACCGATCATCGGACTTTTAATGGTTACCAGGTTATCTGCTTTGGGTTCAGGCGGTTTAGCCGCAATTGGTGCAGCAGTTGCTGGTGCAGGGGCTGCAGCAGCGGGTGGAGCGTATGCAGGAGCTGCGCTGCCGGCAATAATATTTTGAACGGGATCTTTTTTCTGTTTTACTGTAATTTTTACGCCTTCTTCTTCAATGGTGATTTCGCCTATATTGGTTTTATTGATGAGCTTTACTAACTCCTGGATTTGCTTAATGTCCATGTAGATTATTTAAGTAGTTAAGTAGAATTGAAACCGGGCTGCTAAGATATGGCAAGATTAATCATAACTGCAACCTTAATTTTAAAAAAGCAGTGAAATGAGGCTATTTTGCCCTTAAAATGGCTGAATATGGCTTAAAATGCTCCAAAAAAGATAAATATCGCCAAAATAAAAAAAGGATAACTAATTGAATAATTATCCTTTTTTATCGGCGCTCCTGCATTTTTTATAAAATTTTTTCAGCTTATTCTTTTACCCTTTCAACATACTCACCCGTTTTTGCATTAACCCTTATCAGCTCGCCTTCATTTACAAAAAGAGGAACATTAACCGTAGCACCAGTTTCAACTGTTGCCGGTTTTAATGTACGTGTAGCGGTATCGCCTCTCATACCCGGTTCGCTGTAAGTAACCAATAAAACGATCTTGTCTGGCAGCTCAACCCCCATGGGCAAATCGGTTTCGCCATTTATTAAAACTGATACTTCCTGGCCATCTTTTAAAAATTTAGGCGCATCAATCATAGTTTCCGCAACGGTAATCTGCTCAAAGGTTTCGGTATCCATAAAACTATAACCAGTATCATCTTTATATAAGTATTGATAAGCCTTTTTTTCAACCCTTACCGGAAAAATAGTTTCACCACTGTTCCAGGTTACTTCTATAGTGCGGTTGTTATCTACACCTTTAAGCTTTGCCCAAACTTTGGCTGCTGCACGGGCTGTTTTATTCTGTCCAAATTCAATGACTGTATAAAGGCTGCCATCTACTTTGATGATCAATCCTGAGCGCACATCTGCTGTTGTTGCCATAATATCATAATTTTAATGGCTGCAAAAGTAGGAATACTAAGGCTAAATCCGAAATTCAGTATTAAACCTGCTGATTGAGTGGTTAAACATTTCACTTTTAAACAAAGAAATCAGCTTAATTAAAATTTACCGGGATGATGAAATACATTATTTTAATACTCTGCGTATGCCTGGCCAAAACAGGATTAGCACAGGAAGACAGCACGCCCATTTACCTGCGGTTTCCTGCTGTGCCACCATTCAGCATTACAAAAATTGCCGACAGCACCACATTTACCAAGGCTGATCTGGCCAAAAGAAAAGCAACACTCATTATTATTTTTAGCCCCGATTGCGAACATTGCCAGCAGGAAACAAGAGCACTGACAGCCAATATCAGGCTTTTTAAAAAAGCGCAGATCATCATGGCATCACCGCTGGAACATCGGTTTTTAAAAAAGTTTTACGACGAATATAAAATTGCTGATCATCCCAATATAATTATGGGCCGGGATCCTACTTATTTTTTTGGAACTTTTTATAAAGTACGATCTTTCCCGGCCATATTTTTATATGATAAAAAGGGAAATTTTGTAAAGACTTTTGACGGATCTGTACCCGTACAGAAAATTGCGGAATTTTTATAAACTGATTAAAAAAAAGGGAAACAGTTTTAATAAGCGCTTCACTTAATAAAACGCTGGTTCCATATAACTTCTCCCTGCACAATTATTCTAATATCATAAACACCCCTGCCTAAATTATCAACCGGTATTTTAATGATTTTGTTTAAAGACGAAAGCCTTAACCTGGTAATAATATTTCCCGAACTTTGGTGTATAAAAACATTGATAACACCTTTTATAGGATCAACTCCCCTATATTCCAGTGTAAGCAGGTCTTTTACAGGTACCGGGTACATTATCCAGTTGTTAACCGGGGAAGCAATAATAACCATAATGCTCAGGCTATATTCAATTTTACCGTTTGTTAAAATACATTTTAACCGGTAATAATTTTCGCCTGCTGAGGGTTTTTTATCTTCAAAATAGAATGGCCTGATTGCTGCATTTTGGTCTATCGCCTGTAAACCAATATCGCTCCAGGAAATATTATCTGCACTTCGTTGGATAATGAATGTTTTTAAACCGCCTGATTTATTTTCCCCTTTGATGACAACTGCGTTTTTTCGGCTATCGAAAACAACCGTAAATTCGGGAACCACAGTTAACCCAAAACTATGGTATTGCACACATAGCAACAGAAAGATTTGAAGGATTTTAAACATTGGACTTTGACATATTGGTAAAATAAAATAAAAACTCACCAGCAACCTCCCATAAAACAGTTAAAACTTAATTGGGTTATAATAATTCTCTGTTAATAGATCTAAAAGGGTGGATTTAAAATTGTGACAGGAGGATTAATGTTTTAAGACCTTATAGGTTTTTAAAACCTATAAGGTCTTACCCATTTTTAAAATTGTCATTTTTCCTGTGGACGTAATTAATTACTTTTGTTCCTCAACCAATTTTTCTACCTTAAATAATTGTACATGAAAATAACTGTAGTAGGGGCCGGAGCCGTAGGGGCTACCTGTGCCGATAATATTGCCCGTAAAGAACTATGTGATGAGCTGGTTATACTGGACATTAAAGAAGGTGTTGCTGAAGGCAAAGCCATGGACCTGATGCAAACCGCCACCTTGCTGGGTTTTGACACCAGGATTACCGGAAGCACTAATGATTATGCTAAAACAGCCGGAACCAATGTGGCTGTTATTACTTCGGGCATTCCCCGTAAACCCGGTATGACGAGGGAAGAACTGATTGGCATAAATGCGGGGATTGTAAAATCGGTAACTGAAAATCTATTAAAGCATTCACCAGATGCAATTATTGTAGTTATCAGTAACCCGATGGATACCATGACTTACCTGGCTTTAAAATCGAGCGAATGCTTTAAAATATTTTCGGTTACCGATTTTACAATACCCGCATTAATGCCAATTAATTCTTCCCTTGTCATACCGGGTTTACGGGGAATGCCCGAAGTAATAACAGCCACATTAGTTCCGGCTGTTTTAGCATAATCATT
>JANNYY010000537.1:0-13381 GCA_031410355.1 Chitinophagaceae bacterium
GGCGATATTTGGATGGAGGCCTTCAGTCAGACCAGGATAAATCATTTGAATATTACCTTGCTGCTATGGAAATAGCTAAAACAAATAATAAACCGAATCAAAATTTTTATCACGCAATTAATCTCGCCTTTTTATTTATTGTGGCACAAAATAATGAGGAGAAAATGAAGGAATACGCCCAACTTGCTTTGGATAATTGTGAACCTCTAACACAGGATATGTGGGAAATGGCAACTTTAGCAGAATCAAATCTTTATTTAGGGAATGTTGCACTAGCCGAAGAATTCTATAGAAAAGCAGCAATAATTGCAGGAACAGATATCAGGGCAAAACAAAGCTCTTATAGTAATGCTTATTATGGATATCAATCTTTAACGGCATCAAAAAATAAGAATGCAGCATTCTTAAAAATGCTTGAAGAGATATATTTGACATAGGCAAATGACAAATGAATTTTGATAGGCACCCAACTGGGTTAAGTGTTGGGCGTTCCGGTAGCCATCTGGATTCCCTTAAAATGTTGAATAAAAACGTAGATGATGATGGGGTCACCTGTGCCGGCTTAGTTCTGCCCGTTCCCCGCCATAGCGGGGCAAGTAGTAACCGGATTTAGAAAGCTAAAAATTTCTATATTTAGACAAACAATGTTAGAACCATGTCATCAAAATATATAGTTGGCGAAGATGCCATCCCGCATTTTGTAACCTTTTCTGTAGTGGGTGCCCGCCCGGATGAACCCCGTTCGGACGGGGGTGGATGTATTTTCAAGAGAGCTACAAAGAAATATTTGTAAACAGGTTAAAACACTGCCAGGAAAAAAAAGGTCTAAATCGCAGAGCAGGCGCAGGTTGTGCAAAGAATTGTAAATTGAAACCAGCATCCTGTTTCTGTAACCGATATAAATAAATAATTTAAAAAAGCACCCAAAGCCGCCGCTTTAGCACGAGAGCAACAGATTGGGCAATTGTTGGAAACCATCAGCACACTGGGTTTAAAGAGGAAGACGGAGGCAGGGTGTCTGTGCGGTAGATAAAAGAAATAAAAGGTTTTACCTCCGGTTCTTATTTTACGAATAAATAATTATATTTATTTATAAATTGCATTGATACTACACATACAAAATGTAGAATAACAGTATTAAAAAAAAATCGTATGAACTCGATTGAAGAAAGAAAACTTGTATTAGAAGAACAAAAATTAGAATTGGAAAAGCAGATTTTTATTGCACAAAAAGAAAGTCAAACACAAATACCAACTTCAAAAATAAAATTTAATCCGGTAATTGCAACATTACTGGTGGCCGTTATTGGGTTCCTGGCAACAACCACCGGAACTATAATAAATAATGCTAACGTAAATGCTCTGGAACAAAGGAAATTTGAAGCAGACTTGATAAAGAAAAGTATTGAAAGAAATTCACGGGAAGATATTCTCAAGTCATTAAGACTACTGGTAACACTGAAACTAATACATGATGAAAATTTAAAAAATGCCCTGGATAGCTTTCTGGTTGATAGTGTTGCTGCAAAAGAAGCTTTACCCGGTTTCTTAACAGCAATTCCGGTTAATTCAATAGGCAGGGAGATCTTTTTTAGTGAATATTCGCAAAAATTTGAAAGATTGGATGATGATAAAAAAGCCAGGCTGGTTCAATTATTTGATTTTATTAAATCTGATACTTCTATAAAAGATTTACATTATGTTGCCTATGTTTTAGCTACCATAAAACACGAAACAGCAGATACTTATAAGCCTTTGGTGGAAAATGGTTCTTATGAATATTTAGAAAAGCGATATGGCTCATCTTCTACAATTGGGAAGGTGGTTGGAAATACAAAAAAAGGTGACGGAGCCAAATACAGGGGAAGAGGTTACTTGCTATTGACAGGTTATAATAATTATCAAACAGTTAATGCTGCATTTGGTTTTCAAAATACAGCAGATGACGTAATAATAAATCCTGAGAAATTATTAGAGCCGGTTATTGCCTATAGGGCAGTGTCTTATGCAATGAATAAAGGTATGTTTACTGGAAGGCGGCTTACTGATTATATAAATAAAGATACCATTGATTATATAAACTCAAGAAGGGTTTTTAATGGATTAGACCATGCTGATTTAATTGCTGACTATGCTAAAAAATTTGAGACATTTTTAATACACAGCTTATCCGCTGAAAAAAAATGATTTTCCCTCAACTGGCTTAAGTGTTTGGCCCCAACTGGCTAAAGTGCAGGCAGGTGTTCCCTTCGCAAATGTTTAAATTTAAAACGAAATAATTGTGGGATTAGATTTTTTCTTCGAACGGATATGTCTTATAGCACCAGTTAGTACCTGCTACTTTAAATCCAGGTAACCAACAATACATTTGTTCATTATTCAGTTAACAATGCATGCTGAGGTATAATATGTAATAATTTCATTAACTTCCTTCTTTAAACCTCACAAAAATGCCAAAACCATTACTGTTTATCAGCCACAAGCATGCTGATAAAGAAATTGCAACTGCTATTTCCAAATTTATTACACAAAAAACAATGGGGAAAGTAGCAATTCATCAATCATCGGCTTACGCTTTGGATGGACCAAGATTGGGGGCAAATATTAATGCCGAACTAAACCAAAAGCTCTGGGATTGTGACACACTCTTGCTGATTTACACCAATGTTGATAATGACTGGTCTTATTGTATGTATGAATGCGGAGTGGCAACCAATCCCAAATCGGGCGAAACAAGGATAATTGTTTTTCAATGTGGAAAAGATGGTCCCGATCTGTATAAAGATAAGTTGAGGGTAAATGTGCGCCAACAGGAAGATATTAATAAGTTTACAAGGCAGTTAATGACAGATCCCGGTTTTTTCCCTTCCCTTACTGAACCTCTTTTTGCTGATATTGATAAGGAAACAATTGAAACATACGCCAAGGATCTTTTTTTGGGCATTGGAAAAACGCTTCCTGAACCAGTTGATAATATAGAAGAATGGACCGCATGGCCATTCCTGAGGATTCAATTGCCACAATCGGAAATTTTAAAGATTAATAATACCCCGGTAACTGATCAGTTAAAAACAGCCACTGAAGTAATACGGAATAGTGGAATTGTCATTAAAAGCGATTCCAGAATTTCGCAGGTATTTGGCCAGACAAGTCTTCGGGAAAATGCTAAGTTTATTGAACTTTTAGATAAATGGAAAGAAAAATATCCTGATGATGATGCATTATGGTTTGCATCCTGTTGCGAACAGATACTGACAGGAATTAAAAGAGGATTTCCGGTAATTAAAAATGCCCCTTTAAAAGAAGTTGACGGGAGCAGAGAATTTACACCTGTTTTAAGCAGGATCAAATACATAGCTTTTGCAGGCGAAACACAATTTGATATTTACTTTTATGACCTGAATGATCCAAGAGCAGTATCCGTTACAAGTAAAATGGTCAAACTGGAAACGATGTTTGCCAAAAGAATTGGTCAGGTAACAACTACATCCATTATGCTCACCGATCTAATCGGACAACTTGATAAATTGCAACTGAACAGGATTGCTTTTTTAACCGATGAGCAAAAGCCTTTGTATGTTATCCACAAAAGCATGATCAGTGAATTTATTCTGGTTAAAGTAATGGGTGGACAGGCTGCCGATGTTGCCACTTTAACTTTACAGGATTTATTGAACAGCGATAAATATAAAAATCTGTTTGAATCAACTTATGTACTGATATCGGCCAGGGCCACAATGGCAGAAGCAAAAAATGCCATGAATGCCCGGCCGGGCTGCATGGATATTTTTATAACTGCCAACGGGAATAAAGATGAACCGGTAAAAGGCTTGCTTACAAATAATGAAATAACAAAAAGCTGATTGTAATTTATTTTGTTACGTCAGGTTACATCCTTTTAGAACTTACTTTATCTTTTGTATATAAATTTTTTGCCGCCGTAGGTAAGTTACCAATCTGGCGCACTGCCCGCCGCCGTCTGGGCTTCGACCAACGGTGTTGCATATACCAGACGCCCAAAACTATAACCGACATCACAATTCAAATCGCTGCTGGTCGGGAGACCAAACTGCATCGGATCAGTAGTTTAGTAATGTGAGCGTATAACAGCAGTCCAAATAAACTAATTTTTTTGCCGATGTTTTTTACTCCTTAATTTGGAAAAATACGTATATAACTCTTTGTTAATTTGGGGTCGCGTTCCTTGATCCATACACCATCACCGGTTATACTGTCGCGCTCGCCCTTTCCATTGGTATTACCTTCGATGGTGACGATTTTTTTTGTTATCGATGTTTGATCTTGAATCACAAGTCCGATATGAGAAAAATCGAAAACTACAAAATCGCCGGCTTTGGCAAGGTTAGTCTCTGATAACACTTTGAAGCCGTTTGCTTTTGCCCATTTTTCCCAACCAAAGGCGCTTGCATCACGGCAGCGAACTTTTTCTGCCTGTGCAAAAGTAAGTTCAGCGCGTTTGAAATAGGTTTTCAGGTAGTTCCTTACTTCCTCATCTTCCAGAATTTCTCTCATTATCCAACTGGTAAATGCAGCGCACCAGGGCCAGGCTCCGGGTGCCAGCCAGGTTGCTCCCTGGTATTCAACAATGCGGGCACCGGTATTGTTTTTAGTACCCTCCCGAGTGCCAACTTCTTTTCTGGCGATTTCAATTAATTTTTGGATTGCAGGATTCATAAAATTTAGTTTAGTTATAAATCTATATAAAATAAATTACAAATGCAACTTTCCATTTCATCACAATTCATATCGGCGCTGGTCGGGAGACCAGACCGGCGGCGGCTCAGTAGTTTAGTAATGGGTGCGTATAACAGCAGGCCAAATAAAATATTTTTTTTACCCGAATGCCGCAAAATCGAAAAATACCATGGTCGCAATCATATCTTTATAAATCAGGCGTGAGTATCCATTAAACAAAATACATCTTTTAGTAAATGATGCTGACTACCCATAAGCGTAGTGACCCACCGGCACTGGTTAGGGCGGAAAGCTATTGGGCATACCAAAGGCGAATAAAAGCCTTGAGAAGATTGTTATATATCAAGTTTTTTTGTAAATTTAAAGTTGATGTATGAAGGCAGTTGATTCTTTAGTGATAAAGCTGTTCCCCTTTAGAACAATACGCTCCTGACCCGAAAGGTCATGCTATTAAGGGTTTTTCGAAGGCTGAATGATATTTGTGTCTTGGTATTTGGAATAAATGCTTTGACAATTTTATTAACATTTAAAACAAATAAAATGAATCAATCAAAAATAACTTCGGTAAAATCAAGCCTTAATTTTTCCTGGTCCTTATTGATCTCATGTTGCATACTGTCACTGGGTGCTAACGCCCAGGCTGTTGACAGTACAAGCCTGGCCAAAAAGATAAAAATAAACTCATACCAGGATGCAATTAACAGCGGATTAATCGCAGCTGTTTTATATAAGGTTATAAGCCGTGAAGAACAATCAAAAAAATATACTGATTTAATTCCTTTAGATGGTGGTACAGTAGGAATTGCAAACTTTGCTGTAGGAGGGCTTGCTGCACTTTACCGGCAAATGGACACCAAAAAATACTTTGGTAAATCACAACAGGAAATGATAGATAATTATTCCGTTAAATGCAGGCCAAATGGTAAAAAAGGTGATGATACCGGATGGGGCTGTTATACGCAGAAGTGGTGGAATGATGGATTTAAAAAGTTCTTGTCCAGCGGGGAATCAAGAGAAGTTCAAAATAGAGCCTGGTCAGTTCTGATGAAGGATGTTATAGAAACGGCAATCTCTAAAGGGTGGAATTCTCAGAGACAAATTGCAATTGCTCTGGGAATTGCCAATTCAAGGGGAACTTCAGGATTTACAAAAATGGCCGTCAATAATAATTGGAATGCAGAAAGAACATTAAACGAATACGCAAAAAAAAGTGATCACACAAAAAGACGTAAAGCAGCTATTGATAAATTTTTTCCAAATTAACAGAAATATTCCGCCGATGTTGGTGTTAGCATAAACCACACGCAAGCCCACTGGCGCACCAGCACACGCCGCTGTTTGGTCTTATGACCAACAGCGCAGCACTAGCAGAATCCTGCAAAAAAATAAAATTACGCAACTCAAACTTCAGTCGTCGTCGGTGATAACACCGGACGACGGCATATGCTGGTTTAGGAGTGGGGACTAAATAAATTGGATAAGACCAGCAATGGCAAGAACGAATAAATGCCAACATGGGAACAATTATTTCTCCCCTCTCTGGCGTAGGTGTTCTCTTCCAAAATGTTGAATTAAAACGTAGATGATGAAGGGATCACCTGATGCCTCTGCAGTTCTATCCCGATTATATCGGGAATTTAGAAAGCAAAAAGTTTCTATATTTACGTGCACATAATCAAAACCCCTGCTACCTAAAAATAGCCTAATTTAAAGCATCTAATTAACGGTAGCCCAACACTAACGCAAATGAAAAAAACGAAACCAGCTTCCACGGAATTAAATAATTCAAGAAGAAATTTTTTAAAGAACAGCCTGCTGGTAGGTGCCGGCTTTTTTATTGTGCCCCGGCATGTATTGGGTGGCAAAGGTTTTATTGCACCCAGCGACCGGTTAATAGTGGCAGGCATTGGCGTTGGTGGCAAAGGAGAAAGCGACCTGGCCAATTTTTTTAAAAGCGGAAAAGCGGATATCGCCTTTCTATGCGATGTAGATGAAAAGCGTTCAGAAAAAAGCAGGAACAGTTTTCCCAAAGCAACATACTATAAAGACTACCGGGAGATGCTGGAGAAGGAACATAAAAATTTTGATGCCGTATCCGTTTCCACGCCCGACCACAACCATGCTGTGCAGGCCATGGCCGCTATGCAGTTGGGCAAGCATGTGTATGTACAAAAGCCACTCACCCATGATATCTATGAAGCAAGGATGCTGACGGAAGGGGCAGCAAAATATAAAGTGGTTACACAGATGGGCAACCAGGGGGCCAGTGGTGATGGTGTTCGTCAACTGAGAGAATGGTTTAATGCAGGTATTATTGGTGAAGTGACAGATGTATATATATGGACAGACAGGCCCGTATGGCCGCAAGGTATTGCATGGCCCCCTGCACCTGCACCGGTACCGCAAACATTAGACTGGGACCTTTGGTTGGGCACGGCGCCTAAAAAAGATTATGTGGAAAATGTGGTGCCCTTTAATTGGCGTGGCTGGTGGGACTATGGCACCGGCGCCCTTGGTGATATGGGCTGTCATTTAATAGAAGCTCCTTTTCGGGTGCTCAACCTTGGTTATCCCACAGAAGCAGCCTGTAGTGTAAGCAGTTTTTATACCGGTAATTTTACCCGTGGGTACTATCCCGATAGCCCGCCTGCAGCATCAAAAGTGACATTAAAATTTTTAGATAAAAAAACAAACAGCCCCATCCACATTCACTGGAGTGACGGCGGCATACAACCAGACCGTCCTGAAGAACTGGGGCCCAACGAAATGATGGGTGATGGCGGCAATGGCGTACTATTTTATGGCAGCAAAGGTAAAATGATGTGTAGCACTTACGGTGCCAATCCACGGCTGTTGCCATTGTCAAAAAATGATGAAATAAAAATACCGCAAACAATAGCCCGTGTGCCAAATGGTGCGGAAGGGCATTATGCACAATGGGTGGAAGCCTGTATTACAGGATACAACAGCAAAGAAGCAAAAGCCCTCAGTTCTCCTTTCGACATTGCCGGCCCGTTAACGGAAACTGTTTTAATGGGCAACCTGGCTATCAGGAGTTACGACATAAGGCATCCCCAAATAACAGACAGCAAACGCTTTGATTATCCCGGCCGGGGCATCAAATTGTTGTGGGACGGGCCCAATATGAAAATAACCAACTTTGATGAAGCGAACCAGTTTGTAAAAAGAACTTACCGGAGCGGATGGAATTTGAGCAGGTAAAAAATAATTGGTTTTACCTGAAAAGCTGCCTGGGTTGGCTCCCTTTTTATTTTTTAAAAAATTTTTGCACAGGTTCAACCGCTGTGTTGTAAATTAAATTCGTAATTCATCCCAACTGGCATAATTGTTTGGCGCAGGTGTTCCCTTCAACAATCATTTAATTAAAAGGAAATGATGATGGGATCACCTGATGCCTCTTCAGTTCTACCGGTTCCCCGCCATAGCGGGGCAAGTAGTAACCGGATTTAGAAAGCAAAAATCTTCTATATTTAGGTAAAAAATTTTAGAATCATGTTTTCAAAATATAAAGTTGGCGAAGATGCCATTGCACATTTTGTAACCTTTTCTGTAGTGGGGTGGGTGGATGTTTTTGCAAGAGAAAGATACAATGAAATATTTGTAGATAGTTTAAAACACTGCCAGGAAAACAAAGGTCTAAAGCTTCATGCATGGGTAATCATGACAAACCATGCTCATTTAATTATAAGCAGTGAGAGTAATAAATTACAAGATATTGTTTGTGACCTAAAGAAATATACCAGCAAAAAGATTACAGCAGCCATACAGGAAAATCCAACAGAAAGCAGGAAGGAGTGGATGCTTTAAAATGTTCGGCTACGCAGGTAAAAACATGGATTAAAATTATTGTATGCAAAAAGGTAAAAGCCGGTGTGCTAATGCGCTAATGCCAACCCGGGGGAGCGTCGGTAGATTTGCTTTTACCAACACAAATTGCTTTGCAATATTTTATTTTTTGCCAAAGAGGAGAAAGGCGGAAAAGAGGAAAAAGAGAAGAACTTCTTCTTCAACTCTTTTTCTCTGCTGAGCTTGTCGAAGTATGCCCTCTTAGGCTTACAAAAGCATTTTCTCTTAGCCTCATATCTGTTTGGTAAAGCTTATTAAAAACGCATACCTTTAGAATACGATTGTGATTACTAACAGCCAGATACATATCTTACTTGACGAGATTGCTTTACACAATAGTGAAAATGCATACAAGTCACTTTTTATGCTGATGCATGAAAGCCTCAATGATTTTGCAGGAACTATATTGAGATCGGCGGAGGATGCAGAAGAGATCGTTTCAGATTTTTTTATTACGATATGGCAGCGCAGGGAGTCACTGCGCTCTATACAAAATCCCCGGCTGTATTTTTTTGTAGCTGTTAAACATGCGGCGTTAAACCGGTTATCATCTAATAAAAGGCTCCAGTTACCTCCTGGTCGCGAATGGCAAACTTCTCTGAAGAGTGTTTTTTTTAATCCTGAAGAACTGATGCTGTCTGATGAGATTGTGAAAAAAGTAATGCAGGCGGTTAACGAACTGCCTCCCAAATGTAAAGCCATTTTTAAACTGGTGAAAGAAGAGGGCCTTAAATATGCTGAAGCAGCCAGGCTGCTTGATATTTCGGTAAAAACCGTTGAAGCCCAAATGGCCATTGCATTAAGAAGAATTAAAACACACAGCGAATTTAAAAATGAATTTCCGGAGCTGCATTCGATACTTACGCGGAACAAATAAATTTTCTTTCAGGGGCCATTTAAAATGATTTGGCATTTACTGTGCGAATTCAATTACCGCTTTTAGCCAGGCATGAAACTAATTGGCAGGAATTCGTGTTTATTAGTATACTGAGAGCGTCGAAGCTTTTGTGAAAGAAAGAAAACGGGGGGTTTAAATTTTATTTTTCAACAGTTTTAGGGGTAACCCGTTGTTTTTATTGTCCTTGATAGTACTACGATTAACTTTTGCCTGCATGAAGGAAGAAAAATTCTGGATATTGGTTTCTAAAAAGATAACAGGCGAAGCTTGTGCCGAAGAGCTGAAACTGCTGCAGGAAATGATTGCCGCTAACCCGGGATGGAAAACAACTATGGAAAACCTGCAGGAACTCTGGAATTCGCAACCGATTACACCCACAACCGGCAAAGATCAAAAAACCGAAGACGCTTACCTTATACATATAAACAGGTTAAAAGAAAAGTTTCCTGAGTTTAAAGCAGGTGGCACCCTGGCTGCCATGGATGCAGTACCTGCAAAGAAGCCCTTTTACAAAAGATGGATAACCTATGCAGGTACGGCTGCTGCTATTGCTGCGATTATTTTTATTTACCCGCTTATTACTGAAAAGAAACCGGATAAAAAGACAGCGGCAATAAAGCCGGTTAATGAAATAGCCATTAACCGGGGTTCAAGAACAAAAATTCAATTGCCCGATGGCTCGCAGGTTTGGGTAAACAGCGGCAGTAAATTAACCTATGAAGGCAGGTTTGACGGGAGTACCCGGGAAGTGCATTTAGACGGAGAAGCTTATTTTGATGTAGTGAAAGATGCAGCGCATCCTTTTATTGTGCATACGGAGGGTATTGATATTAAAGTTTTAGGAACTGCCTTTAATGTAAAGGCTTATACCGCCGACCGTACCATTGAAGCTACTTTAATACACGGCTCTATTGAAGTACTTAACCACAACCAGCCCGGGGTGCCCAATATTATACTTAAGCCACATGAAAAGTTAGTGTATAATAAATACCAGCCCGGTGATGTAAAAGAAAAACAGGCCATTGTAAAAGCTGCTGATACCCCCTTTTCGATAAGTATTGAACCCTTACAAAAAAATATTGCCGACAGTAATATTGTGGAAACTGCCTGGGTTTACAATAAATTGATTTTTGAAGAAGAAAGGTTTGAAGACCTGGCTTTAAATATGGAAAGATGGTATAATGTAAAGATCAGTATAGAAAATGAAAAATTAAAGAACTACAAAATGAGCGGTTCCTTTGTTAATGAAACAGCAGAAGAGGCGATCAGGATATTACAGTTTTTAGTGCCGTTTAAGTATTCAGTTAAAAACAACGAAATAATAATTATGAAAAAATAAACTTTTAGATGTGAGCTGTGAGCCGTGAGTCGTGAGGGGTGAGTCGTGAGCCGTGAGGGGTGAGGAGTGGGCAGTGAGTTGTGAGCGTGTTGAGAAGGTGATCAATGGAGACAGGAACAAAAAATAAAAAAGGGAAATGCTGGAACATTCCCCTTAAAATAAAAGTTTTTAGCGATTATGACTGCAACATTTATTTTTTTTAACCCAAACACAAATTTATGCAAAAAAGTGCACTTCCGGGCCATAAAACCCGGCCAGGGACGCTTCTAAAAACACTGCTTGTTATGAAGCTAGCTATTGTAATTATTTTAGCCACAGCGCTGCAGGTACAGGCTGTACCTGTTATTGGTCAGCACGTTACGCTCAATTTAAAACAAACTGAGATCAGGAAAGTTTTAAAATCAATTGAGAGCGACGGGTACTATCGTTTTTTGTATAACTCCGACTTAAAGGGGTTAAAGAACAAGGTTGATATTTCGGCACAAAATCTTTCGATTACCCAAACGCTTGATGCCTTATTGCCCGTTAGCAACCTGACGTATAAATTACTGGAGAATAATGTTATTGTGGTTTTATCGGTTAATGCAGCCGAGAATGATAAAATTAAGATCATTGGCAAAATAACGGGGGAAAACGGGGAGGCATTATCGGGCGCATCGGTGCTGGAGAAAGGAACCGGTAACGGCATATTTGCTGATAATGACGGATCTTATAGTATTACCGCGGAAAGTGATGCCACTTTACTGTTCACCAATATTGGTTACGAACCCATTGAAATAAAAGTAAACGGGCGTTCGGTAATTGATGTAAAGCTTAAGCCATCAGCTAAAGTTGCTGATGAACTGGTTATTATTGGTTATGGCGCTGCCAGTAAAAGAGATTTAACAGGTTCTATTGTAAAAATTGCCGGTAAAGATATTGCCGATAAGCCCAATACAAACCCCATTGCTTCTTTACAAAGTAAGGTTGCCGGCCTTTCGGTTGTTAATAATGGCACACCGGGCGGCGCACCGGATATCAGGATCAGGGGAACAGTAAGTATTGGCCAGGTACACCCGCTGTATGTGGTGGATGGTATTTTTAATGATAATATTGATTACCTGAATCCGAATGATATTGAATCTATCGAAATATTAAAAGATCCATCTTCCTTAGCAATTTTTGGTGTAAGGGGCGCTACAGGTGTTATTGCCATTACTACCAAAAAAGCCAAAACAGGCCAGGTAGTGATCAATTTCAATACTTCTTATGGCTTTAAAAAATTAGTGGATAAGATAAAGATGGCTGATGCCAGCCAGTTCAGTACCCTCTTTGCGCAGGAAAATGCAAATAATGGTGTTGCCACTCCGAATTATTCGGCTTATAATTCAAATACAGACTGGATAGATGTTGTTACAAGAACAGGTAAATTTAATACCAATAACCTAAGTGTTTCCAGCGCAACAGACCGTAACCGGTTTACGCTGGGATTAGGCTACAGTACTGATGAAGGGATCATCATTCATCAAAAGCTGGAAAAAATGCAGCTTTCTTTTTCGGATGAATTAAAAATTGGCAAGGCCATTAAAATAGGGGTTAACCTTAATTCCAGCAGGCAGCATAATCCTTATGATGCGGGTGGTGTTTTGGACAATGCCAGGAAAGTAATGCCACAGGTATCTGCGGGCACTAAAACCTTCCGTGTAGCTAATCCTTATGGCGGAGACAGTATTAATGCCAATGTTTATTCACGCTTAGCCCAGGCATTGCAAAATTCGGGTGTTGTAAACCCCGTATTAGAGGTTGAAAATACCTGGGATAAAAATATTAGTATTGAATACAGGAATGTGGGCAGTATTTATGCTGATATCAGCTTTCTAAAATATTTTAACTGGAGATCAACTTTCTATGCTGATATAAGTAATGTAAACAGCCGTACTTATAACCCGCTTTATTATGCTTATGATCCTTCAAACAAGGATAGTGTGTACTTATATGGTTCAAAAACCCAGGTTGCAGAAAGTGACCAAACCTACAGGAAATTTCAACAGGACCATATCTTAACCTTCAGGAAAAACTTTGGGCAGCATGGTTTAACAGCCACGGCAGGTTTTACTTCTTATTATTTTGGCAACTTCAACAGGTATGGTGTTGCAAAACCTTTTACAACAGGTAATGCCTTGCCCATACCTAATGATAAAAGATTTTGGCACCTCAGTAACGGGTTTGAAGATCCTTCAACCTCTTTAGCAACATCATCGCAGGGGGAAAATTCTTCTGTATCCGTTTTAGGAAGGATCTTATATAATTACAAAGGAAAATACCTGCTCAATGCATCTATACGTAATGACGCCTCTTCGCAGATCCCTGCAAAAAACCGCAACCAGATCTTCTGGGCAGTAGGCGGGGCCTGGGAAATATCCAAAGAGAAGTTTATGGAAAATATTAAGCCGGTCAATTACCTGAAACTGAAAGGCTCTGTTGGTGTGTTGGGTAACCAGTCAACTTATGGCGTTAGTTCCAATTATCCTTCTTACCCAAATTTGGTTAATAATGCAAGTGCTGTGTTTGGTACTTATATT
>JANNYY010000538.1:0-6378 GCA_031410355.1 Chitinophagaceae bacterium
AAATAAAATTTATAAAGCAAGGCGGCAAAAGGTTTTTGAGTTGCTCGATTTATTGAAATGTACTTATTCAAAAAACCAGGTTGGGATGTTTATATGGGCGGCAATTCCTTCAAACTATAAAGATGGATATGAACTGAGCGATACAATTTTGTATGGTTCAAATGTCTTTATTACTCCCGGAGGTATTTTTGGTACGGCAGGCGATAAATATGTACGGGTAAGTTTATGTTGTACAAAAGAAAATATTCAGGAAGCAATAAACAGGATCATTAATAATTAATTTATGACGATTACAGTTATTGGTGTTGGTTTAATTGGCGGTTCAATGGCGCTTGGCTTAAAAGAACTGGGCATTGCCAAAAAAGTGATTGGTGCAGTACATCAAACGCACAGCCTTGCAAAAGCACTGGAACTTAATATTATTGATGAGGCCCTGCCTTTGGAAGAAGCTGTAAAAAAAGCCGATATCATTTATATAGCCATTCCGGTAGATGCCACCATTGACGTTGTGTTGCAGGTTATGGATATGATAAATGATAAACAGGTTGTGATAGATGCCGGTTCAACAAAATCTGCCTTATGCAATGCGGTGAAAAACCATCCCATGCGCAAACAATTTGTGGCCACGCATCCCATGTGGGGTACAGAGTTTAGCGGACCGGAAGCCGCAGTGAAAGGGGCTTTTGCCGGCAGGGCCTGTGTTATTTGCGAAAAAGAAAAGAGCAATGAAGCAGCATTGAGCGTAGTGGAAAAACTGTATAAAGATCTTAGTATGCATATCATTTACATGAATGCTGAGAACCATGATATACATGCGGCGTACATCAGCCATATATCACACATTACTTCATTTGCTTTGGCAAATACGGTTTTGGAAAAAGAAAAAGAAGAAGATGCTATTTTTGAAATGGCGGGTGGTGGTTTTGAGAGTACTGTAAGGCTGGCAAAAAGCAGTTCGGCCATGTGGGCGCCTATTTTTATGCAGAATAAGGAAAATGTGCTGGATGTTTTAAATGAACATATTTCGCAGTTAAAAAAATTTAAAGCCAGTTTGGAAAAAGAGAATATGAATTACCTGGTTGAGCTGATTGAAAATGCAAACAAGATCAAAAGAATTTTAAAATAAATTTTGTTACATGGTCTGACGTCCTCGTCTGACCATGTAACACTTAAGCTTTAAAAAAATGCCGAATGATTTATCGTGAAGCAGAAATAACAGATATCACTCAAATACAGTTTGTACGGAACGCTGTAAAAGAAAACCGTTTGTCCGATCCGGCTTTGGTGCCTGATAAGGATGTGGAGGAATACATGACAAAAAGAGGGAAAGGCTGGGTATGTGAAGTTGATGAGGTAATTGTAGGATTTGCAATAATTGATTTGATTGATAATAATGTTTGGGCACTTTTTTTACTTCCCGAATTTGAAGCAAGGGGCATTGGTAAAAAGCTGCACCAGATTATGATGGACTGGTATTTTGTTCATACAAAAGAAAAAGTATGGCTGGGCACAGAGCCCCGCAGCCGTGCAGAAAAATTTTACAGGATGCAGGGTTGGAAAGAAGTTGGTGTTCATGGAAAGGGTGAAATAAAATTTGAAATGAATTTTGACACGTGGTCTGACGCCCACGTCTGACCATGTATCAATTCGCTCCGGTAACATTTGCGCTTCGATAAAAGTTCAATAATGGTATGTGGTACAAGGGAGATTCTTCTTTCTTTTTACTAAAAAGAAAGAAGAACAGAACAAGTTCACAACGATGGTAAATAGAATTAATAAAGCTGGTAACATAAAACTAATTTTACAAAATGAAAACAGAAGTTCAAACAATGAAAGAGTTAATGCAGGAAAAATGGAACAAGCGCCCGTTGATCATCAGCGGGCCCTGCAGTGCCGAAACCGAGGAACAGATGCTGGAAACCGCCGCACGCCTGGCTAAAACCGGTAAGGTAGATGTGCTGCGTGCTGGTATCTGGAAACCCCGTACCAAGCCCGGTTTGTTTGAGGGAAACGGCATTGTTGCACTGCCCTGGCTGGCTAAAGCAAAAAAAATAACCGGCATTCCTACAACGGTGGAAGTGGCAACAGCAAAGCATGTTGAAGATGCATTGAAGTTTGATGTTGATATGCTTTGGATTGGTGCCCGTACAACGGTTAACCCTTTCAGCGTACAGGAAGTTGCAGATGCTTTGCGAGGGGTTGATGTGCCGGTGTTGATAAAAAATCCTATTCATCCTGACCTGGAATTGTGGAGTGGGGCAATTGAACGCCTCCAAAAAGTGGGGGTAAAGCAGGTAGGCATGATACACCGGGGATTTTCATCTTACGGCAATACTGAATTCAGGAATGCGCCCATGTGGCATTTGCCCATTGAGATGAAACGCCGGTACCCGGATATGCCGTTAATTTGCGATCCTTCGCATATTTGCGGCAACCGCAGCATGTTACAATCTGTTGCCCAAAAAAGTATTGACCTTGATTTTGACGGGCTGATGCTGGAAAGCCATATTGACCCGGATAATGCCTGGAGCGATGCCAAGCAACAAGTAACACCTGAACGGCTGCTGGAATTATTGAATGACCTGGTTTGGCGCCACGAAAGCACCACAGCGCAGGAATTTATTACTGCCTTAACTACTTTACGTGAACAGATAAACCAGGTTGATGATGAGCTGATGACCTTGCTGGGCCAGCGTATGAAGCTTTCTGATAAGATTGGGCAATACAAGAAAGATAATGATATTACCATCTTACAAACCAACCGCTGGAACGAGATACTGGAAAGGGCTTTTCAAAAAGGCGAAAAGCTTGGCTTATCGAAAGAATTTATTACTAAATATTTTGATGCTGTGCACCTGGAAAGTATCCAGCATCAGAATAAAGTGATGAACTCATAATTTAAATCCGTACTCCTGAAATAAAATACTATGCATAAAACTGAATATACATTTTCTCAAAACACGGTAACCTGTTATTTTGATGCAGATTTTTCCGGTATAGGCGAATTAGTAAAAGATGCAGATGTTGTCATCATCACAGACGAATATATTTTTGATCATCATGCACTAAAAATGGCGGCCTGGCCTGTAATAAAAATACCAGGCGGAGAAGCGTCTAAAAACCAAAAAACCGTTGATCATGTGATTGATGAATTAATAAACCGGGGTGCACATAAAAATACTTTTTTAATTGGAGTGGGCGGCGGCGTGGTTACCGATATTACCGGTTATGTGGCAGCCGTGTATATGAGAGGAATAAAATTTGCTTTGGCTCCCACCTCTATATTAGCCATGGTAGATGCTGCTATTGGCGGCAAAAATGGTATTGATGTTGGCGTTTATAAAAATATGGTAGGCACTATCTGTCAGCCGCAATTTATTTTTTACGATTACAGTTTTTTGCAAACGCTGCCTGTTAAAGAATGGGTAAATGGTTTTGCCGAAATTATAAAACATGCCTGCATTAAAGATGCGCTGTTGTTTGCCATGCTGGAAAAATATTCTTTGCATGAATATCAAACCGACAAAACTTTAATTGCAGATCTGGTTGAAAAAAATGTGGAAATAAAAATGCATATTGTTACCAATGATGAATTTGAAAAGGGAGAAAGAAAGCTATTAAATTTTGGCCATACAATAGGTCATGCCATTGAAAATTTACACGCTTTACCACATGGCTATGCAGTAAGTATCGGCATAGTTGCAGCCTGTAATTTATCAGAAAAAATAAATGGGTTACATTTTGAGGATGCTGCAAAAATTGTAAAACTGCTGGATCAATATCATTTACCTGTTGATGTAGAAACTGATCATACAAGGGTTTTTGAAGTTTTAAAAATGGATAAAAAACGAAAAGATGACGGCGTTAATTTTATTCTTTTAAAAAGTATTGGCAATGCTGAGATAAAATTTATCAGTTTGACCGGCCTGGAAAAATATTTTAAAGAAATAGTAAAGTGATCACCACCATTAAGCCTTCAGTTATTTCAGGAACTATAATTGCGCCTGCATCTAAAAGCAGTATGCAAAGGGCCTGTGCGCTTGCTTTACTTGCTGAAGGAGAAACCACTTTATTAAACCCTGGAAAAAGTAATGATGACCTGGCGGCACTTGACATAATTCAAAACTTAGGTGCAAAACTTAAAACAAATTCAGATGGTAGTTTATTAGTAGAAAGCACAGAATTTAAAGACTCCCAAACTCCCCCTTTAGGGGGCGGGGGGGTTAGAGCCGGGGCTCTCAATTGCGGCGAAAGCGGCCTTTCCATCCGTATGTTTGCACCCATTGCAGCTTTATCTTCAGCAGAAATAATAATTGATGGAACGGGCAGTTTATTAAAACGCCCCATGCATTTTTTCGACGAAATATTTCCGCAACTTGGTATTTCTATTCAATCCAATGATGGTCATCTGCCAATAAAAATAAAAGGCCCATTACAGCCTGTTGATATTACCATTGACGGATCTTTAAGTTCTCAATTTTTAACCGGGCTTTTAATAGCGTATGGAAAAGCAGCCACAAAACCGGTAACCATTACGGTACAAAATTTAAAAAGCAAACCATACATTGATCTCACTTTGCAGATGATGAAACAGTTTGGCTATGAAGTTGAAAATGATAATTACGAAAAATTCATTTTTAACCCGCCTTTCGACTTCGCTCAAGACTTGCGTACCCATCCTTCGACTTCGCTCAGGACTTATACAGTTGAAGGTGACTGGAGCGGCGCAGCATTTTTACTCGTAGCCGGTGCCATAGCAGGTGGCATAACAGTAAAAGGATTGGATGTGTTTTCAACACAGGCTGATAAAGCCATTTTAAATGCATTGATGGATTGCGGTACAAATATTTCAATAGAAGAAAAACAAATAATTATCAATGCTCCTTTTGGCAGCAGCGGCAAAGCATTTCATTTTAATGCAACTGATTGTCCTGACCTTTTTCCTCCGCTTGTTGCTTTGGCTGCGTATTGCCAGGGCACAACAGTAATTGAAGGGGTAAGCCGTTTATCGCATAAAGAAAGTAACCGTGCTTTAACTTTGCAGGAAGAATTTAAAAAAATGGGCGTAACCATAAAATTGCAGGATGATCTGATGATGATTGAAGGTGGGGGAGTATTGAAAGGGGCAATAGTACATTCACATCATGATCATCGTATTGCGATGGCATGTGCAGTTGCAGCTTTAAAAGCTGATGGAGAAACAATCATTAAAGAAGCTGAAGCGGTAAATAAATCTTATCCGGGTTTTTATGAAGATTTGAAATTACTTAACGCTGCTGTATCTTTATCTCTAAACTCCTAAACTTTTAATCTTCTAAACCAATTAACATTGAACTCATTTGGCCGCATTTTCCGTGTACACATTTTTGGCGAATCGCATGGCGAATGTGTTGGACTTACTCTGGATGGTTGCCCTGCCGGTTTGCCTTTATCTGTTAATGATTTTATTGCAGATATAGAAAGAAGAAAACCCGGTGCAAAAGGAACTACACCACGTAAAGAAGATGATATCCCCCAAATAAAAACTGGCTTGTTTAATGGCAAAACTACCGGCGCTCCCATAACTATCTTATTTGAAAATAAAAATACACGCAGTGAAGATTATGAAAAACTGCGTGCTGTACCAAGGCCTGGTCATGCCGATTTTGTAGCATCTGCAAAGTTTGGCGGCAATGAAGATTACAGGGGCAGCGGCCATTTCAGCGGCAGGTTAACTGTATGTTTGGTAGCTGCAGGCGTTATTGCAAAAAAGATACTACCCCCTCCGCCCGTCCTGAGCGGTAGTCGAAGGAAAGGGGGCACCTTGGAGTATGATAATCAAAAGAGTTTTCTTAATAACGAGCGGTTAAAAAATATTAAATGATGGAAACAGAAAATATGCAAGAAGCCCGTTCAGGGATCTGGGGTATTGACGAACACGGCTATTACGGAAATTTCGGCGGAGCTTTCATTCCCGAAATGCTATACCCCAACGTAAAAGAATTGCAGGAAAATTATTTGAAAATTATTTATGAAGATGATTTTCAAAAAGAATATGTGCAACTGCTGAAAGATTATGTGGGCAGACCAACGCCGCTTTTTTATGCAGAGCGCCTGAGTAAAAAATACAGCGTTAATGTGTTTTTAAAAAGAGAAGATCTTTGCCATACCGGTGCACATAAGATCAACAATACGGTTGGACAAATTTTACTGGCACAAAAACTTGGTAAAAAAAGAATTATTGCGGAGACCGGTGCTGGTCAGCACGGCGTTGCAACCGCAACCGTGTGTGCATTAAAAGGGTTGGAGTGCATTGTGTACATGGGCGAAAAAGATATTGAACGTCAGGCACCAAATGTTGCTCGGATGAAAATGCTGGGTGCAACCGTTGTGCCTGCG
>JANNYY010000539.1:0-25510 GCA_031410355.1 Chitinophagaceae bacterium
CCTTTACTTTCGGCCCAAACCCTTATACCATTGGCAATTCGGGCGCCCATATTGCGGTCTATCTTTTTGTGGCCTTTTGTTGAGGCAACAAGGCTTTTATACGCTTCGTCGCTTAAAAATTTGCGGGCAACATCAAGCGTAAATACATTTTCATTAAAGATATCGGTAATTTTTTTAGAGGCTTCCATCTTAACTTTACATACCCCATTACTTATATTATCTAATGCTTTAAACCTTAAAGATTCCATATAATTATTAGTTTTATCTACAAAAAAACATTAAATACAATTATAAACCAATAAATTTTTACCTTTTTGTATATAATAAGGATAATTGTGGAAAAATATATTATATGCTATTATTTTTTAACTTAAATAGAAATTTTGATATTTTTCCAATCCAGACAGCATAAAAGTGGAGTTATCACTAAGGGAAAATAAAGGCTGCGGTACCTCACCAATGAGCCAATATTGGGTACAATATACCCTATAAATAAGAATACCGTCAATGTGAAAAACAGAAGAAAAAACAGGAAGGGTTTGTTATCCCGCAGGGCATCTTTTCTCCTGAAAAAATGTAACCGTATCAGTAAAAAAAGGTAAAAAAATAATTCAAAACTAAAAGGCAAAAGGGCATTTACAGGTTGCACACCAGGATAAGGAAGTAATAAAACATGAACTAATGCCTGCGGAGCATTGGTTACAAAACTTTTAAAACTGGGCTCCAAAGCAGTAAGTTCAATTTGAGTATTTGCCGCCGCCAGGCTTTTATAATCGGTTTGTTTTTTTACAATGATTTCAGGCGGATTAATGTTTTTGTTAACTGCGCTGATGTTGAAAAACAATAAAGCACTTAAAAGATATACTCCAAAAAATGTCAAAGCTGTGTTCCATTTGGTTTTAGCAGTTAATATCCAGGCAAACAAAGCGGGGAGCAATGCCAGTAAAACAAAATTTCGTACTAAAAACAATAAGAGTAAGCTAATAATGATAAGAGATAAACGCTTTATGGTAAACCTGTTTTTAGTTAAAGATTGATGAACACTGTATATTAAGACAGCCAGCATTAAAAATACGATACCGTCTTTATGAATACCAGAAACAAAGTAAAGCGTTGATGGCAGGAGAAAACAACCGATAATTACCCAGGTTTGACTGCCGGCAAAGGTTTTTATAAACAACCTGTATAAAATAACATGACCAAAAAAAACCAGGAAATTGAAGAACAAACTATTGATATAATAATCTCCCCCGCTAAAAAAATTAAAGATGGAAACTAATTTGATAATGATATTACTTCTCAGGTCGTTCCAGTAAGAAGCATAAGAACTGAATATGCCAGTATAACCACTTTGGTAATCAGAAGTAAAAATATTGATGAAATATTTGCCTGGGTTTGTTAATAAAAGTTGATATTCTTCCCTGGCATAATCATTCACATCCCAGTAATCATTTCCGGGGCCGTAAATATGTATCGAAATCCACCCGATTGCAATACCGGCAATGATCTTAATAAGAAAGAGACCCAATAAAACCCTGCTGTTGATACCGGCATTTTTAATAAACGGCACACGCAACAGTAACCAGCATAAAACAATAAGATAAACAACAAATAACAGGTAATTCAAAGCCAGCATTTTTGGTGTGGGAAGAAAGTTAAAATATTTGCTTTGCTCACAATCATAAAAAGTGCGCAGTTATGTACCTTTGCGTTTTCTCAATCTCTCTCATCAACATTTATGGAAATAACAGTAAAAACTGCCGAACAATTAAGACTAACAGCAGCAGAATTTGAACTCATCAAAGAAAAACTTGGCCGTACCCCCAATTTTAATGAGCTCTGTTCTTTCAGCGCCATGTGGAGCGAACATTGCAGTTATAAGAATTCCATCAAGTGGTTGAAGACCCTGCCACGCGATGGAAAAAAAATGCTGGTTAAAGCCGGTGAAGAGAATGCAGGGTTGATGGATATTGGTGATGGCTATGGCGTTGTTTTTAAAATTGAATCTCATAATCATCCTTCAGCCATTGAACCCTTCCAGGGCGCAGCCACCGGTGTTGGCGGTATTAACCGTGATATTTTTACCATGGGTGCCAGGCCCATCGCATCGCTTAATTCCTTACGCTTTGGAAATTTAACCGAAGCAAAAACTCAACATTTATTGGCTGGTGTGGTACATGGTATTGGCCACTACGGCAATTGCTTTGGTGTGCCAACTGTAGGCGGCGAAGTTTATTTTGAAGCATGTTACCATACCAATCCATTAGTAAATGCTATGAGCGTTGGTATCTTAAAGAACGGCGAAACGGTTTCTGCCACCGCAGAAGGAAAAGGTAATCCTGTTTTTTTTGTAGGAAGTGCTACCGGCAAAGATGGTATTGGTGGGGCCAGTTTTGCCTCGGCAGATATTACGGCCGATAGTGCCGAAGACCTTCCCGCCGTGCAGGTTGGTGATCCTTTCCAGGAAAAAAAATTATTAGAAGCGTGTTTAGAAGTAATACAAACCGGCGCTGTTGTTGGTATGCAGGATATGGGTGCAGCAGGGATCATTTGTTCAACATCGGAAATGAGTGCAAAAGGCAAATCGGGAATGCGGATTGACCTCGACAAAGTGCCAACAAGGCAAAAAGATATGAAGCCATGGGAACTATTGCTGAGCGAAAGCCAGGAACGCATGTTATTAGTTGCCGAAAAAGGAAAAGAACAATTAGTGCTGGATGTTTTTAAAAAATGGGACCTACCCTGCAGCGAAATTGGCGAAGTAACCGATGATGGCCTTTTACATTTTTATGTAGATGGAAAATTAGAAGCCCAATTACCTGCTTATGAACTGGTGTTGGGCGGTGGTGCCCCGGTGTACGACAGGCCTTATACCGAACCAAAATATTTTGAAAAAATAAAAGCTTTTGATCTTTCATCAGTTGCCGAAAGAACAGATTTAAAAACAGTAGCTGAGCAAATTATTCAAATCCCAAATATTGCAAGTAAGAAATGGATATACACACAGTACGACAGCATGGTAGGTGCAGGTAATGCAAGTACCAACGCCCCAAGTGATGCTGCCATTGTTTTAGCAAAGCCAACCAACAAAGCTTTGGCTTTAACAACAGATTGTAACAGCCGTTATGTTTTTGCCGATCCTTACAAAGGCGCCATGATAGCGGTTGCAGAAGCAGCCCGCAATATTGTATGCAGTGGCGGCCAGCCTTTAGGCGTTACCAACTGTTTAAATTTTGGCAACCCCTTCGATCCCGAAGTTTACTACCAGTTTGTACATGCCATTAAAGGCATGGGGGAAGCCTGTATAAAATTTGATACCCCTGTAACCGGTGGTAATGTGAGTTTTTACAACCAGGGGCCCGATGGCGCTGTTTATCCTACTCCCACCATTGGCATGGTTGGTTTATTAGAAAATGTGGAAGACAAAATGACCATGGATTTTAAACAGGAAGATGATGAAATTTATTTGGTAGGAACACAACGTAATGATATCAACTCATCAGAATATTTACACAAGATACATGGCGTAGAATTTTCTCCTGCACCCTATTTTGACCTGGATGAAGAGTTTGAAGTGCAGCATGAAGTAAAAAAAATGATCCATAAAAAACTGATCAGTTCTTCACATGACGTAAGTGAAGGCGGTTTGTTTATTACATTAATTGAAAGTTGTTTTAACAGGAATCTTGGTTTTGAGGCTTCGGCAGCTTATGATAATTTGCGTGCTGATGCTTATTGGTTTGGAGAAGCACAAAGCCGTGTGGTAATTTCGGTACACAAAGAAAACCGGAACGATTTTAATATGCTGCTGGAGAAAATGGAAATGACCGTAACCTACCTGGGAAAAGTAACCAGCGGCAACATACATGTTAACGGGGAAGATTGGGGAAATGTGGCTGAGTGGAAAGAGAAGTACGAAAATGCCATTGCCAATTTATTGGCCGGGCATGAGAGTGAACATGCTTTGGCAGCATTATAATTCAGCGGGAATCTCAGACTTTACATTTTAAAATACGTAACTTTATACAAACATTTTTATGCTGATTGAAATACCTGATACCGCATTAGAACATCCATTAGACAGGAATAAAATGATGCTTGAAATAGCCATTCATTTATTTGAAAAAGACATATTAACCCTGGGCAAAGCTGCAGAGTTGGTGGGCATACCTAAAATGCAGATGCAGAATGAAATTGGGAGCAGAGGCATTAATATGCACTATGATGAAGAGATGCTGGAAAATGATTTGAAAGCGATAGAAATTTACAAACAGAAATATGCTGATAGTAAGTGATACATCCTGCATAACAAATCTTATACAAATAGATCAGTTTAACTTATTATCTGCAATTTATACCACCGTAATTATTTCCCCGGTTGTTAAAAAAGAATTACAGCAATTTCATTTATTTTCTGATGAAGATGTAGAAAAATTAAACCTGCTTATTCAAACTCCAATAAACAATGCTGCTGTAAATCAATTGATGCTTCAATTAGATGCCGGAGAATCTGAATCAATAATATTAGCAGAGGAATTGAATGCCGATTTCCTGTTGGTTGATGAAAGAAAAGCTACAAAAATCGCAAACGAGCGAGGCTTAACCACCATTGGAATTTTAGGCGTAATTTTATTAGCAAAACAAAATAATCACATTGCATCGGTAAAACTATTACTTGATGATTTAAAATCAAAGACAACGTTTCATTTCTCTGATTCCTTATACACAAAAATAATAACACTTGCAGGTGAATAATACTATAATAATTACAGGCGCAGCCGGCTTCATCGGAAGCTGCATGGTTAGCTATTTAAACCAACAGGGTTTTGAAAATTTAATTTTAGTTGACGAGTTTAATGATCCTCAAAAAGAATTAAACCTGTTACACAAAAAATATTTAATAAAGGTTGAAAGGGAAGATTTTTTCAACTGGGCACAAAGAGAGAAACCCGCAGTTAATTTTGTTTTTCATTTGGGTGCCAGAACCGATACCACGGAATTTGATTACACAATTCATCAGCATTTAAATGTAGAATACTCACAAAAAATATGGAATTATTGTACCATCAATAATATCCCGCTTGTGTATGCTTCATCTGCTGCAACTTATGGCGAGGGTGAATTTGGTTATGATGACGATCACGAAATTGTTGAACAACTTCACCCGCTCAACCCTTACGGCATTTCAAAAAATGAATTTGATAAGTGGGTACTGCACCAGGAAGATCACCCACCTTTTTGGGCAGGGTTAAAATTCTTTAATGTTTACGGCCCTAATGAATACCATAAAGACCGCATGGCCAGTGTTATTTTTCATTCCTTTAACCAGGTAAAGGCAAATGGTATTGTAAAACTTTTTAAATCGCATAAAGACGGATTTGAAAATGGCGAGCAACTGCGTGATTTTGTGTATGTAAAAGATGTGATTGAAGTTTGTTACTGGATGATGGAAAACGTGAATCGTGAATCGTCAATCGTGAGTGAGAAACTCACGGATCCCAGCTCACCACTCACGTCTCACAACTCACCACTCACGACTCAAGATTCACGTCTCACATCCGCCATTTACAATCTTGGCACCGGCGTTGCCAGGTCTTTTAATGCGCTTGTAAGATCAACTTTTGCCGGACTGGACCTGCAACCCAATATCGAATTCATTGATATGCCCGAAGATCTCCGCGACAAATATCAATACTACACCCAGGCCAATATGGATAAACTAAAAGCGGCCGGTTATACAAAAGATTTTTATTCGCTGGAGAAAGGCGTGGATGATTATGTGCGGAACTATTTAGGCAAAAATTCATTCTACTAAAAAAAGGAAATTGAAAAATAAAACAACCGGCAAACAGCAGAGTTCAAAAGCCCCTCATCCTGAGCTAAGCCGAAGGACAGGGGTTGGGGGCAAAATTGCCATCATCGGTGGCGGAAATTTAGGCTCTGCCATTGCAGAAGGATTATTAAAAAGTAAATTCTGCAAAGCCGCAGATATCTTTATCACCAAAAGAAATACAATTACTTTAAAAAACCTGCAGGCAAAAGGCATTAATACCGGATCGGATAATGCTGCAGCCGTAAAACAAACTGAGCTGGTAATACTTGCTGTAAAACCTTACCAGGTATCGGAAGTGCTTAACAGTTTTAAAAAAGAATTAACGCCCAATCATATTGTAGTTTCGGTTGTTACCGGTGTGCTGATAAAAGATATTGAAGAGATCATTAAAAAGAAACTTCCTGTTTTCAGAGCCATGCCAAATACTGCCATTGCTATACAGGAAAGTATGACCTGCATAAGTGTTACCAATGCAACCGAAAAACAAACAGCTTATGTAAAAGAGTTGTTTGCTGTGTTAGGCAAAGTAACCATCATCAACGAAAACTTAATGGATGCTGCAACCGTGCTTGGCGCCTGCGGCACTGCTTATGCCATGCGTTATATTCGTGCCAACATACAGGGTGGTATTGAAATTGGTTTTGATGCAGTTACCGCTAATTTAATTGCAGCCCAAACGGTTAAAGGCGCTGCGGATCTGCTGCTGCAAAAAGGTACACATCCCGAGCAGGAAATTGACAAAGTAACCACACCCAAAGGCTGCACCATTGCCGGTTTAAATGAAATGGAACACCGCGGGTTCAGTTCATCCCTGATCAAAGGAATTTCTACGAGTTATAATAAAATTGTAAAGGGTTAATACACTTCGCCTGTTTCCATATCAATCTGGTAATATTTAAAATCTACATTATAAACAGTTTTTTTAGGCCCTGTATTGGTTGCAAAATTAAGCGTAGAAGATTGCATAGCCTTATGCTTTGTTTTTTTTGTGATCCCTTTTATTCCTTTAAAATAAAAAGTAGCACCTGTTGGTATTAATTCGGAGAATTTATCACATGAGTTTATAAATATACTTCTCCCATCACTAAACCCCCAAACCGTTCTGTCAGGATATTCCAAACCATCTTTTCTTACATACAACATATCACCCATTTTTCCTTTTTTATACTCTATGTCCAAAATGGAAGGATCATTAAGTTTAAACTCATCAAAACTTGCATAAGCTCCTTTTTTATAAGTAGTATTATTCAAAATTGGGACTTTGTCACGCTTACTGTTATAAACAAGAATGTCCTCCAAAGTCATTTTTTTAGCTTTCGATATTACCAGATCCATATCAATTTTAAAAAGTTTAGAAAGCGATAATTTAAAAGCTTCCCTTAAATATTCATCCGCATATTTAGGCAGTTTTTTACTTCCGGTAATTGTTGAATCAAATCTGTACATCGGGTAATAAAAATTGCGGTCATATAAATAAAATTCTGCTTTCAATATAACTCCACTTTCCCAACCATCCATGGCCTGGCCCTGGTGGTCATCTGCAAACCCAACAATTGCAACCTCTTCAGATATTCTTAATTTTCTAATACACACAAGTAACTTATAGCCGGTATTTTTATTCTGCCCTGTTTTTAAAAAATTACTAACCCAGTCTGTTAACTTAATTACAAACGGCGTATCAAAAACATATTTTCTTGTCTTGTTAAAAACTGATGAGTAGTCATATCCCAAAGAACTGGTATCATCTCTTGAATCAATAACTTCTATCGAACGAATAGGTTTATTTGTAACGTTATCAGTGATATCCTCTTTTATATCAATTTTTAAAATATTCTCAGGATTTAATACAGTTGTTTTTGTTTGAGTATATGCAAGCTGGCAGCATAAGATGATAAGGCAAAAAACAAGTAATCTTTTCATAGTACAGAAATTTATTAAAGTAATTTTACAGTCAAATTTGGTGGTTAAAAATAACAATTTACAAAAAACTTCCCCCAAATTTTCTCCTCCCAAATATTCCTCCTATCTTTGCCCGACCTCCAAGATTTTATTCCAAAAAACTTTCTGGTCATATTTTTAACTGCAACCGGCTTCCCAAAAAATAAGGGAGTGGTTGGCAAATTATTTATTATGGCTAAGTACATTTTTGTAACCGGTGGTGTTACTTCCTCCTTAGGTAAGGGCATTATTGCTGCATCTCTTGCAAAACTGCTGCAGGCAAGGGGTTTAAAAGTAACCATTCAAAAATTTGACCCCTACATTAATGTTGATCCCGGCACTTTAAACCCTTATGAACATGGCGAATGTTTCGTTACCGACGATGGTGCCGAAACCGATCTTGACCTTGGTCATTACGAACGCTTTTTAAACATCCCCACCTCGCAGGCCAATAATGTAACTACGGGCCGCATTTATCAAACCGTAATAAATAAAGAACGGGCAGGCGATTATTTGGGCAAAACAGTGCAGGTAATTCCGCACATTACAGATGAAATTAAAAACCGCATGCTTTTGTTGGGCAAGGGTGGCAAGTATGATATTGTAATTACAGAAATTGGCGGTACAGTGGGTGATATTGAGAGTCTGCCATTTATAGAGGCCGTTCGGCAAATTCAGTGGGAACTGCCCGAAGAAGACTGTATGGTAGTGCATCTTACCCTTATCCCCTATTTAAAAGCAGCCAAAGAATTAAAGACAAAACCTACGCAGCATAGTGTACGTTTGCTAAGCCAGGAAGGCGTTCATCCAAATGTAATTGTTTGCCGTACTGAGCATCCGCTTAATGATGAACTCAAGAAAAAAATTGCCCTGTTTTGTAATGTAAAACCAAATGCAGTTATTGAGGCCATGGATGCCAGCACTATTTACGAAGTGCCGCTTAAAATGCTGCAGGAAGGCCTTGATGTGATCGTGTTGAAAAAATTACAGATAAACGGCTATGCCGCACCCGAACTTACCAAGTGGCGTGCATTTTTAGATAAGCTTAAATATCCACATAGCAAAGTTACCATTGGGCTTATCGGAAAATACATTGAGTTACAGGATGCCTACAAATCAATACTGGAATCTTTTATACATGCAGGCGCCATTAACGAATGCAAAGTGCAGATTGTAAATGTACACAGCGAATTTATTACCGATGAAAACGTAAAAGAAAAACTGAAAGACCTTGATGGCCTGTTGGTGGCTCCCGGTTTTGGCAACCGGGGCATTGAAGGAAAAATAATTGCAGTTAAATACGCCCGGGAAAAACAGTTGCCCTTTTTTGGCATTTGCCTGGGCATGCAGATGGCAGTTATTGAATATGCCAGGAATGTAATGGGCTGGACAGATGCAAACAGCACCGAAATGGATAAATCAACGCCCACACCGGTAATTGATTTAATGGCCGACCAGAAAAATATTGAAGCCATGGGCGGCACCATGCGCCTGGGCGCTTATCCCTGCGAAATTAAAAAAGACAGTCTTGCATATAACATTTATGGCACTACCCAAATAAGTGAACGCCACCGGCACCGCTGGGAGTTTAATAATAAATACATTACCGATTTTGAAAACGCAGGTTTAATCCCCAGCGGAAAAAATCCTGAAACAGGCCTGGTTGAAATTGTAGAACTTAAAGATCATCCTTTCTTTATTGGTGTGCAGTATCACCCCGAGTTAAAAAGCACGGTAGAAAATCCGCAGCCGGTATTTGTACATTTTATTAAAGCTGCAAAGGAGTTTAGTGAAAAAAAAATTAATGTAAAAACAACCATGATGCAGGGAGAGATGATATAGGAAACTCAAACCCCCTCCGCCCCCTGAAGGGGGAACTGATTATGGAGGAGATTTAGGAGGAGATTATGTGTTGTTTTTTTGGGACAAGCTTTTTGTTCTTAACTCATCATCGTTGTGAACTTTGTTCTGTTGTTCTTTTCTTTTAGTAAAAGGAAAGAAGAACCTCACTTGTACCGCATACCATTATTCATCGCCTTAAATTCAAAATTTTTTTTCTGTGTTTCAGTGCCTCTGTGGCAAACAAAAAATAATCAGTGGCAACAAACAAAAAACTTTCAATGGACGAACTCAATCGCAAAACGGTTAAAGAATTTAAGCAGTCTGATAAAACACCGTTGATTGCCGTGTTGGAAAACATCCGCAGCGCCTACAATGTAGGCAGCGTGTTCCGCACAGCCGATGCATTTTTGCTGGAAGCCATTTATATAACCGGCTACACCTGTGTTCCGCCACACAAAGAAATAAAAAAAACCGCCCTGGGTGCCGAGGAAAGCGTAAGCTGGAAACATTTTATAAATGCTACAGAAGCCATCAAAACATTAAAAGAAGATGGTTATAAAGTTTATGCCATTGAGCAGGCTGTTAACAGCCTGATGCTGCAAAAACTTCAATTTAAACCAAATGAAAAAATTGCTGTTATTTTTGGTAACGAAGTTACCGGTGTAGAGCAGGAAACCATTTTACAATGCGATGGTTGTATTGAAATTCCGCAACTCGGCATGAAGCATTCATTGAACATTGCGACGGCTGCCGGTGTTGTACTTTGGGAAATTGTGCGAAGCCGCTTACCCACAACCCCGACAGTCCCGATAGCTATCGGGACAAACCCTGCCTGCGGTTGAATTAAATAAAGTACCTTAACCAAATGCAGCCAGGGTTTTAAACCACCGGCTGGGTTTTAAACAGCATGTAAAATTTCAAGTGAGTAAAATAAAAAACTACTTAAGCCTCGTAAAATTCTCTCACACCATTTTTGCAATGCCCTTTGCATTGATTGGATTTTTTTTGGGAATGATTGAAAAGCCGTATGCAAGAAGTCTAAATGAAAGTATCGGATGGAGTAATGGCATTAATGATTTTCATAAAGAAAGTTTTATCATAACTAAATTAATTCTTGTCATCCTCTGCATGGTCTTTGCCCGTTCTGCAGCTATGGCTTTCAACCGCTGGCTGGATAAAAACTTCGATGCCAAAAACCCACGTACAGCAATCCGTGAAATTCCGGCAGGCGTTATTAACGCAAAGAATGCTTTGCTATTTATTATTATCAATTGTTTATTGTTTATTGCCTGTTGTTTCTTCATTAATAAAATCTGTTTTTACTTATCGCCTGTTGCCTTGTTTGTTGTTTTATTTTACAGTTACACCAAACGTTTTACCGCTTTATGCCATTTGGTTTTGGGGGTTGGTTTAAGCCTTGCTCCTATTGGTGCTTATCTTGCTGTAACCGGCCGTTTTGCATTGCTGCCCATTCTTTTTTCATTCACCGTATTATTTTGGGTAAGCGGTTTTGATATTATTTATGCGTTGCAGGATGAGGAGTTTGATAAAAACAACCAGTTACATTCCATCCCGGCATCATTGGGCAAATCAAAAGCACTAATGGTTTCAAACCTCCTGCATGTATTTTCTGCAGGCTGTGTCATCAGTGCCGGTGTTTATGGCAATTTTGGGCTTTGGTATTGGATTGGCGTGGCAATATTTTGCGGGTTATTAATATACCAGCATATATTGGTAAAACCCACCGATCTTAGTAAAGTAAATATGGCATTTTTTACAACCAACGGTATTGCATCAGTTGTTTTTGCCATCTTTGTAATTCTTGATTTATTCTTAACCAAATAAAACATAATCTTCTCCATTTCCTCCCCCTTCGGGGGAGATAGAGGGGGCTCTTATGGCACGAATTCTTTCCATAGACTACGGCGGCAAACGAACCGGCCTGGCAGTAACCGATCCACTACAGATCATTGCCACCGGATTGGAGACTATTGAATCCGGGGAACTCATCCCCTGGTTAAAAAGATATTTTTTGCAGGAAGATGTTGAACTGATCATCATTGGCCTGCCTAAAAACTGGGATGAATCTGATACACATGGCACACCGCTGGTGCAGGCTGCCATTAAAAAAATACAAAAGGAATTTCCTGCCATGCCACTAAAAACTGTTGATGAACGTTATTCTTCTAAAATGGCAAAAGACGCGATGATTGAGATGGGCATGAAAAAAAAAGACCGCAGGGATAAAAAAAATGTGGACCTGATTGCCGCTACCATCATCCTGCAGGAATATTTAGGAAAATTGTAGATTGCAGATTTGCGATTTTAGATTTCCTGAATAAAATGATAACCTTAATTTTGTAAAAAAACCTACAATCTAAAATCGAAAATCTAAAATAGAATGGTTCTTCCAATAGTAGCTTATGGTTCGCCGGTTTTAAGAAAGGTTTGCGATGAAATAACTCCTGATTATCCGGGGCTTGATAAACTGATTGCAGATATGTGGGAAACCATGTACAACAGCAACGGCGTTGGCCTTGCCGCCCCCCAGATCAACGTACCCATACGCCTGTTTGTGATGGACAGCGAACAGATCTTCAAAAACCAGGAAGAGGATGAAAAAGATGATTATCGCGATGCGCCCGGTTTTAAAGGCGTTTTTATTAACGCACACATTGTAAAGTTAAATGGTAAAGAATGGGCTTATAACGAAGGCTGCCTGAGTATTCCTAAAATAAGGGAAGATGTTTTCCGTAATGAAGAAATAACATTGGAATTTGAAGACGAAAGTTTTCAAACCCATACCCAAACATTTAACGGCATTACAGCCCGGGTTATATTGCATGAACATGACCATACAGAAGGCAAACTCTTCATTGATCACCTGAAGCCACTTAAGCGGAAACTTATGAAACGTAAGCTGGATGATATTTCCAAAGGGAAAATAAAAGTTGATTACCGGATGGTTTTTCCAAAATAACACTGCTGTTCAGCTATACCTCTCCGCATTTAACTTGCATGGCGATTTACTTACAATATTTTAGTTTATCAATATATTGTATCTTTTTTAAAAATACCCTGTTTAGCATGTTGGATAATTCAATATTATATTATACTTTAGTAGCATAAATTATCAAAAATTTTCACTCTTTAAACATCGCTTATGAGAAAAGTACAACTACTCTTTTTTATGGTTGGTTTCTTTCTCTCTCTTGAAGCTTATTCACAAAGTGTTACTCCCGCTATTCTAAATGCAACAGGTGGAACAAATTTTTTCACTTTTTACCGTTTTGAATGGAGTTTTGGTGAGGCCATGGCAATTGAAACCATGGGACCTGTATCAAACCTGATTGTAACTAATGGTGTTTTGCAGCCCGGTACACATAACCCGGCTACAATAAACAATACCAGTGAATGGGACCGGGATGAGATCAGGATACTGCCAAATCCAACACAAAATAAACTGGAGATTGACTTCTTTAGTAAACAACAGGGAAAAGTAACTTTAAACCTGATTGACGAGTCAGGAAGATTTTTGGCACAAAGGCAGTTTGATTATTTTGGTACAGGCCGCATAGAAATATGGAACCTTGACCGGTATCCTTCCGGTGCCTATTTCCTGAATATTTCCTTAGCTCCTACGGGTACTTCAGTTGCTAAAAAAGGCACTTATAAAGTAATTAAAATAAAATAGGATCTATTGAAATTGAATAATCAAGCAAGTAAAAAAAACTAAAACTAATTTACACATGAAAAAGATTTTATTAACGTTAACGGGTTTAGTTGTTACGTTACTAAGCATTGCACAGGCGCCAAACCTGATGAATTACCAGGGTGTGGCACGTAATGCAGCAGGTAACGTATTACCAAATCAAAGTATATCGCTTAGGCTGAGTATTTTAAACGGAACTCCTGCAGGACCTGCGGTTTACAGCGAAACAAGAACATTGCTTACCAATGCCTTTGGTTTATTTAATGTAGTGGTTGGCAGTCCTGGTGCTACCAATGTAGTTGGTACCATTGCGGGTATCAACTTTACAGCAATTGGCCCAGGCAGCGGAAACAAATATTTACAGGTTGAAATTGATCCTGTTGGGGGTGCAAGCTTTGTGAATGTAGGTTCTACCCAATTGGTAAGTGTGCCTTATGCATTAAATGCAGGAGGCGCTGCACCAGTAGGGCCTGCTGGTGGAGATCTGTCAGGCACATACCCAAATCCAACTGTTGCAAAATTGCAGGGGCGAGCTGTTTCGGCTGCAGCACCTGCCAATAAAAATCTATTGATGTGGGATGCAGGAACGGTTTCCTGGATACCGACTACGGCGGCACAGGCAGGTATTGTTAGCGGTACAGGCACATTAAATAACGTAGCAAAATGGACACCAGATGGTTTAACCCTTGGTAATTCAAAAATATTTGACGACGGCACTTTTGTTGGTATTGGTACTACCACACCGGGTGCAGGATTGGTGGTTAGCGGTAATGGTATCTGGAACAGTGCAATCGGGATTCAAAATACAGGTACCGGAATGGAATGGAGAATGAATGTAAGTGGTAACACTTTTGGCATAACCAAAATACCTGGTTCTACTTTCACACCTTTGCAGTTATTCAGTACAGGTGGAATGGATTTCTCGGGCTCAGCAGGTAATTCTATTGCCAGATTATTGGATAATGGTGATGTTGGTGTAGGCACTATAACACCTGTTGATAAATTTCATGTTGTAAAAGGAGGCAATTCAGGTATGGTATTAGGTGGCGGTGCAAATACAGGTTCGGAAATTAAGTTTTTAAACTTTGGTACAAGCCACATGAGTATTTATAACAGAGGTAACAATGCTTTAATTTTTGCCCAAACAAGTGCATTAAGCCAAACAAATACACTTGGTGCCGAATTAATGACATTAACCTCTGCTGGTAATTTAGGCATTGGTACAATTACACCTGCCGCACGTTTACATTCGGTAAGCCCTGGAGGTGTAAACATACTGGCAGAAAATAGTGGAACAGGCGATGCTGTTGTTGGTACAAATACAGGAACATCTGGCCGTGGTGGTACATTCCAGGTAACCAATACTTTAAACGTATCTGATGCAATTCGTGCCGAAACCAATGGTTCCGGTGCAAGCTGGGCAGTTCGTGCAATAAGCACAGGTGCAAATGGTGCTGGTCTTTTTCAACAAACCAATGCGGCAAATACTGCTAATAATTTACAAAGTAACCAGGGTGGTTTAGGCCGTGCAGGCTTATTCAATTCAACCAATGCAGCAAGTACAGCCAATGCAGTTGATATAAATGTTGCAGGTACAGGCTTTGCTTTAAGAGCAGCAAGTACTAATGCTGTACCAAAAGCTTTACAAACCGCGGGTGGAGTGCAGTTAACCGGTATTGGCGAAGCCGTTAATAGAGTTTTAACTTCGGATGCTACTGGTAACGCTACCTGGAATACATTAGCTTCTGTAGGAGCTGTTTCAGGTACAGGTACTTTAAACTTTATGACTAAATGGACACCTGATGGTTCAACCATTGGTAATTCGCAATTATTTGACAACGGAACCAATATTGGTTTAGGTACGCTTACTCCAAATGCCAGGTTAGATATTGCAAATGCAGGCGCTGCCTCAAGAGGTTTACAAATTCTTAACAGTGTTGTTACTAATAATAGTTCAGCCATATTTGCACAAACCAATAATATAACAAGTACCAGTTTCTTTGAAGGGTCTGCAGTTACGGGTGTGATGCCATTAACTGTTGCCACTACTATGCTTTCAGGCGCTTCAACCGTTAAAGGTATCGCTTCTACAAACGCTGCTATAAGCCAGTTTAGTGGTATAGGTGTACAAGGTGCAAGTGCCGCAGGTTATGGTGTAGTTGGTAATACCAACAGTGGCGTAGGTTTGGCGGGTATAGGCTGGGGAACAGGTTATGGCTTATACACTTTTGGTAAAGTACAAATTGATGGACTTGGTGCAGCGGCTGGCAGAGTTTTAACCAGTGATGCAGCAGGTAATGCAACCTGGCAAACAGTTCCATCAATTTCTAAAGTAAGTATTAAAGGTTATGGTGCTGCTGCTTCATTTCCATCGGGCGTTTTTACCACTATAACCAATTGGCCTACTATTGAATTTGAAGAAGGCGGCAGTAATTTTAATACTGGTACAGGTGAATACACCGTACCGGTTACCGGATTGTATTCAATACATGCAAATGCAACCTATAACGCTGTAACTGCAAATGGATATGCAATATTGGGCATTTCTATAAACGGCTCTACATCAAATATAGAATATAACCTGGTACCTGTTACAACTGCATCATCATTTTCAGGCTCAAACTACAGCGGTACTAAACTATTAAATGCCGGCGATAAAATTACCGTGGTGGTTTACAACGGCACCGCCGGAAGTTTATCGGTATCCAATTTTGGTCCTGGCTCTGATGCCCGTACTACCAGGTTCTCAATTAGTTTATTACATTAATCATTAACTATCTTAAAATAAAATTGATATGAAAAAAATAATAGGAATATTGGTGGTAAGCCTTGTAAGCAATCAATTGATTGCACAAACAAGCGCACCAACTACAGGTGCAAAAATGTTAAGCACGGCTGAATCAAAAAAGCAGAATACCAATACAGAAACTATGATAAACGGCATTCCTTACAGCCAATACAAAGCACAGCAGGATGCTATAAAAGTTAAACAAGAAAAGGCTGCACCTGCCTCTGTGCCCACACTGCAGGCTGTAACAGGAAATCCTGACGAGCTAAAAACAGTTTCAACTCCTCAAAAAGTGGCATCAACTTCACCTGCTTCTAAAAAGGTTGCAGTAAAAGAATATGCTGTTACAACTTCTTCGGTTCCGGTAGCAAAACAAGCTATCACCCAACAGGTAACGGGTAATTAAAAATTAATACAAACCCCATGCTTCGCTGAAGCAATGCAGGCCAGGTATATTAACTTTGCAGGTATGATCAAAAAAATCATACCTGCTTTTTTTTGTTTGATACTGAGTACTCAATCTCCTGCCCAGGAAAAAAAAGACAGCATTGTTACGGTGGGAAATAAAACCATTACCCTTAGCGAAGTTGTTGTAAATAACAAGCTTAATGTTCCGGCTTTTATTAGCCGCATAAAAAACGATACCAGTTTTTACAAAGCTTTCCGCAACCTGCATATACTGGGCTTTACAGCCATTAACGATATCAGGATGAATGACAGTGATGGGAAAATGAAAGCCGGCCTGCATAGTACTACAAAACAAATACGCGGTAATAATTGCCGTACCATGCAAACGCTGGAAGAACGGGTAACGGGAGATATATATGATCAAAACCACCAGTTTAATTATTACACCCCCCAAATGTATGCTTCATTATTTTTTACCAAAGATTCCATCTGTGGTGAAACTAATATTGTAACCGGAACAGAATTTAGCACAAAAGGCAAATCGGGCATGGATAAAAATAAGGAGCAGTTGAAAATGCTTTTCTTTAATCCCGGCAGACGCATAAGTGGCCTGCCCTTCATTAGCAATAAAACGGCCATTTATGATGATGAAATGGCCGATAAATACGACATGAGTATTAACATAGACATGTTTAAAAATACCAGTTGTTACATTTTTACACAAAAAGTAAAACCCGGCAATAAAGGCGATGTGGTTATTGATGAAATGACCACCTGGTTTAATGACCAGAGCTTTGAAGTGATAGCCCGGAATTATTCATTAAGCTACAGTGCGGGTGTTTACGATTTTAAAGTACAGATGGAAGTGGTAATGACAAAATATGGCGAGTACACAGTTCCATCTTTAATTAGGTATATCGGTAACTGGAAAGCTATTTTTAAAGACCGGGAGCGTGGGGTTTTTACCGCTACGCTTTTTGATTTTAAATAGGATTTTATCAAAAGTAAATGCAGAAATATTTGCCGGTAAGGCGATAAGACGGTAAAAAAAATAATTTACTTCACGACTTTCCGACTTCCCGGCAAAAATAATATTTGAGACAGGTGCTTGCCACATAATGCTTTTCCATTTTGTTAACTTTTAGATGTGTAATTTTATTGCATGAAAATGCTGATCAAAAAAATTCTACCCCTTCTTTTATTTGCAATTGCCGGTTTTAATTTATTTGCCCAAACCAATGGCCGTGATTTTACTGCAGTAGATGCCTATGCAAAAAGCCTTGGTCCTTTAACCGGTATGAGCATGGGCACCATAAACAATGTGGTGAGCAATAAATTTACCGATAAAATTGATAAGGCCAGGGCCATCTATTATTGGATAGCACACAATATAACCTACGATGTTAAAGCTTCCCGCAACAATAGTATGATGAAAAATACACCCACTGATGTGTTATTAAGCCGCAAAGCTGTGGGTATTGGTTTTGCCAGCCTGTTCCAGGATATGTGCAGCAGTGCTGACATCCGATGCTTAACTGTGGATGGTTTTGTAAAAAATAACACGCAACAAATTGGCGAAAAAGAAAGCGAAATTAACCATAGCTGGGCGGTTGTACAACTGGGCGAAAGCCCCGAAACCTGGTTTTACGTGGACCCTGCATGGGGAAGCGGATTTGGTGATGCAGAGATGAAGGTATTTACTCCATACTATACCGATGCCTATTTCTTTACCGAAAAAGAAACTTTTAACCTGCAGCACTACCCCGATAATGAGGCCTGGAAACTTGGCACTGCACCAAAAAATAAAAAAGATTTTTTTGAAATGCCGGTAATAAAAGTGTCCGCAGTGGAATTTGGAATAAAAAAACTTTCGCCAAATGAGGGCAATATAAAAACTAAAGCAAATAAGGCAGTAAAATTCAGCTTTACATTAAAAAGCACAGAAGATATAACTAAAGTTGAATTAGGTATTGGCGAGAAAAAAAAATATAAAGTAGAGGAAATTCAATATTCCAATTCGGCAAGTGTACTTAGTTTTACTTATAAGTTTACAGACGAAAACTCCTACCCTGTAACTGTATTTGTAAACGGAAAGGAATTTGTATGGTACTATGTTGAGGTAGAATGATTGAACAAAAAAAACTTTGCAAAAGTTTAAAAATTTGGCAAAGTTCTATCCCCAAAAAAAAGCCTCAATTTTCATTGAAGCTTTTTTAATTTTATGCCCTTTGTTTTACCGGGGCTTTTTTCTTAACTTTTTTCAAAGCCGAATTTATATCCTTGCTCAGGTTTTCAAAAGTTGGTTTGCCAACCACCAGTTCTCCGTTTACGAAAAATGCCGGAACCTCACGTACACCTTTTTCAATACCTTCATTTAAATCATTACGCACCTGCCAGCCATAAGTTGAATTGATCAATTCTTCTAAAAAATGTTTATTGCTGATGCCGGCTTCCCTGCTATATAGCTTTAAACTGGTTGTACCCAATTGGCGGCGGTTATCAAAAAGGATATTGTGCATTTCCCAGAATTTACCTACCTGTGAAGCTGCAACTGCGGCCTCTCCTGCCTTCATAGAACGCTGGTGAATTCTTGTCATGGGAAAATGACGGAACTGGAACCTGATCTTACCATCAAATTCTTCCAGCAATTTTTTTACCACTTCATTTGCTTTTGCACAATCTTCACTTTCGTATTCACCAAATTCCATCAATGTTACTGATGCATCAGGATTACCAACAAAGATATCTTTTGGTGGGATGATCTCTACCACTTCTTTTGCTTTCATTGCCATAATTGTTCTCTTTTATCTGTTGTTATTAAACAACGTTTGTTAATGTATTGTTCTCTTTAAATCTTTTTTTCTTTTTTAGCAGGCTCTTTAACCGGTTCATTCCTGAAAACCACCGTTCCATCAAACACATCTACAAGAACCGGCCTTGTTTTATCAATATCGGCAGCTAATATCCTTTTGCTAAGCTGATTTACAATTTCTTTTTGAATCAGGCGTTTTAAAGGCCTGGCGCCAAATTGCGGATCGTATCCATTTTCGGCTAAAAAATCCAGCACATAATCGCTAAACTGTAAATTGATACCGCTTTGGGCAACAAGCTCTTTCAACCCGTCTAACTGCATTTTAATGATCCCTTTGATCTCTTTCTTCATCAACGGCTGAAACATGATCACTTCATCAATTCTGTTTAAGAACTCTGGACGAATAGTTTGACGTAACAAGGCCATAACCTCTGTTTTGGTCTTTTCTACAACTTCTTCCTTATTAACTTCGGTAACATTTTCAAAATTATCCTGGATGATATGGCTTCCCATATTTGAAGTCATAATGATGATCGTATTCTTGAAATTGACAATACGACCCTTGTTATCAGTGAGCCTTCCATCATCTAATACCTGCAAAAGTACATTAAAAACGTCAGGATGCGCTTTTTCAATTTCATCAAGCAGTATTACGCTGTAAGGTTTGCGCCTTACAGCTTCAGTTAACTGCCCGCCTTCGTCGTACCCCACATAACCGGGAGGCGCTCCTATAAGCCTGCTCACAGCGTGTTTTTCCTGGTATTCGCTCATATCTATCCTGGTCATCATGCTGTCGTCGTCAAAAAGATAATCGGCCAGGGCTTTTGCCAATTCTGTTTTACCAACCCCCGTTGTTCCCAGGAAAATAAAGGAACCTATTGGCTTTTTGGGGTCGTGCAGGCCTGCCCTGCTCCGGCGTATGGCATCTGAAACGGCTTCAATAGCCTCCTCCTGCCCCACTACCCTTTTATGCAGTTCATCTTCTAAAAGCAATAATTTTACCCTTTCGCTCTGCAACATTTTCGAAACAGGAATACCCGTTGCCTTTGCTACATTCTCTGCAATATCTTCCGCATCTACTTCTTCCTTTAACATGCGTTTTTCGGTACTGTCCGTTAATTGCCGGGTAAATTCTTCTACAATTTTTTCCTGTTCCTGAACTTTACCATAGCGTATTTCGGCTACCTTACCGTAATCACCTTCCCGTTCGGCTTTATCGGCAGCCAGTTTTAAATTTTCAATCTCGGCCTTTGCATTCTGTATTTTTTCCACAATTTCTTTTTCCTGCTGCCATTTGGCTTTAAATGTATCTCTTTCAACCGAGAGATTTGATATATCGGTATTTAACTGCTTAAGCTTGTGTTCATCATTTTCTCTTTTTATTGCTTCCCTTTCAATTTCCAACTGGCGTATCTTTCTTTCCAGTTCATCAAGTTCTTCGGGCATACTGTTCATTTCTAAACGCAATTTGGCGGCACTTTCATCAATCAGGTCAATGGCCTTATCCGGTAAAAACCTGTCGGTGATATACCTGCTCGATAATTCAACCGCTGCAATAATGGCTTCATCTTTTATCAGCACATGGTGATAAGTTTCGTACCTGTCTTTCAATCCTCTTAAAATAGAAACCGCATCTTCCACAGACGGTTCATCAATCATTACTTTTTGAAAACGGCGCTCCAGTGCCTTATCTTTTTCAAAGAATTTTTGATATTCACTTAATGTAGTTGCACCAATGGCTCTCAACTCTCCCCGGGCTAATGCTGGCTTTAAAATATTAGCAGCATCCATGGCGCCATCACCGCCACCGGCACCAACCAAAGTATGTATTTCATCAATAAATAAAATGATCTGCCCATCGCTGGTACTCACTTCTTTTACCACTGATTTTAAACGCTCTTCAAACTCACCTTTGTATTTTGCACCAGCTATCAGTTGCCCCATATCCAATGCATAAATAATTTTTGATTTTAAGTTTTCAGGCACATCGCCATTTACAATACGCATGGCCAAACCCTCTGCTATGGCAGTTTTACCAACACCAGGTTCGCCAACCAAAATTGGGTTGTTCTTGCTTCTCCGGGATAAGATATGCAGGGTTCTCCTGATCTCTTCATCCCGTCCAATAACCGGATCAAGTTTACCTGACCTCGCCATTTCAATTAAATTTTTGGCGTATTTGTTCAGTGCATTAAACTGTGTTTCGGAAGTTTGAGAGGATACGGTTGAGCCTTTCTTTAAATCTTTAATGGCGGCAATCAATCCTTTCTCTGTTAAGCCTGCATCTTTTAGTAATTTGGAAGTATTATCATTGCCCTGCAGCAACGCCAGCACTAAATGCTCTACACTTACAAACTCATCTTTAAAAGTTTTTAATGTTGCTGTTGCACGTAGCAAAACATTATTCGCCTCACGGCTTAATGCCTGGGCCGGCTCGCCGCCAGAAATCTTTGGCAATTTTTCAATAGCCGCTTCTAATTTTTCATCAACATAACTTACGTTTACGTTATTTTTTTTCAGCAGGTATTCAACAGGCGAATCTTTATCATCAAGCAAAGCTTTTAAGATATGCTCGGTTTCTATATTGGCATTATTAGCGGTAAAAGCCAGTTGCTGAGCCTGCTGTAATATTTCCTGCGATTTTATGGTTAGGTTTTGTAAACTCATTTTTACTAATTTTAAACTACAGTCGCAAAACTCAATCCAATATTGAAATCTGCGTTATTATGGCATATTCAACTCATTTACGCTGCCGCATAAGCAGCCTTATTTTAGCTTTTATGCTAATGTTGCAGGTTGCGACCGGGCAATCATCTTCCACTGCACTACATTATAATTTTAGCAAAGCTGATGCCTGGTTAAAAGATAATTTAACTGAACTGGGCGGCAGGGCTGTTTTAGTAATTTATAAAGATGGCAAATTGGTTTACTCCAATGCGGAAAATGAAATGAGCCGCAGGCAAAAAGCCGTTGGAAAATTTATTGCAAAACGGCAGGGCAAAGATACTGATGATGCATTGAAGGATTTTACCACAACAACCAAAGAAAGGATTGCCAGTTGCAGCAAATGGTTAAGTGCGGCTTTGGTTATGACTTTTGTTGATGATGGCTCCTTAAAACTAGAAGATACTGTTGGTAAATTTTTACCGGTTATGGCCGCAAACGGAAAAGGTGATATTACCATTTGGCAATGCCTGAGCCATTTAACGGGCATTAAAGCCGGTACCATTAAAGAAACAAACCAGGCGATGAAAGATATGAAAACGATGGATGAAGCGATTGAATTAATTGCCAAACAACCAATGGAAGGATTGCCGGGGAAAACATTTCATTACAGCAATGCAGGTTTACAAATAGCTGCTGCCATAACTGAAAAGATAAGCGGAAAAAATTTTGAACCACTTTTTTCAGAAAGGATTGCCCGGCCTTGTGAAATGATAAATACTGATTTTGGAAATAAAAAAGTTGCGCTGCCCGCAGGTGGTGGCTGGAGTACAGCCGAAGATTATTTAAAATTTCTTTCCATGATTTTAAATGATGGAACATACAAAGGCAAACAAGTGTTAAGCAAAAATTCAATTATTGAAATGCAGAAAAACAGGATAAGGAAGGATGTAACAATAATTCAATCTCCTGCAGAGGCAGGCAATTGGGGTTATGGCTTTGGCGAATGGGTGATGGATGACGCAACAGGTGAAAAACGTTCCGAAGCAGTAACCAGCCCCGGCTTGTTTGGCAGCTTTCCGTGGATTGACCGTAATCTTAATTATGCAGCTTTTCTGTTTACCTATAACATAAACAGTAAAGGAAGGAATGACCGTTATAAAAATCTTAAAAAGACGATAGATGCTGCTTTTGCCAAATGATTTACTGAGGATTTATCATTATTGTTTACATTGCAGCAATTTAAAAAGTGTGTTTACTTGATTACAGCATTTGAGTTACGCACTTTTTTAGAAAACTGATATAATGAAAAAACTCATTGGCCTTATTTTATTAAGTGCTTTCTTCACAACAGCCCCGGCTCAGCAAAAAAATAAAATAATTTCGGGCATGTACCTGCAATGGGGCTACAACACAGAATGGTACACTAACAGCAAAATTCATTTCAACAGCGTGGTAGATGGTGTTGACCATAATTTTACCATTTACAAAGCCAAAGCACATGACAGAAGCGATATAAATGGCATCGTAAAAAATCCAATTGAATTTACTATTCCTCAATATAATTACCGTGTTGGATTTTACCTCAATAAAAAGCATACAAAAGCTATTGAGATTAATTTTGATCACACCAAATACATAGTTTACAATGACCAGGTAGTACATGCCAAAGGAAATATCGGCAGTAATTATTTTGATAAAGACACATCATTTGCTTTTAACCAGGTGCATTTTGAACATACCAACGGTGCCAATTTTTATCACCTGAATTATGTGAGACAATATGAATTAAGGCGAAATGCCAAACGTCCTGTTTTTACTGCTTTGTGGAAAGCAGGTGCCGGTATTCTTATTCCTAAAACAGATATTACACTCAGTAATAAAAGGGTTGATAACCGTTTTCATGTGGCGGGCTATTGCTTTGGTGCTGAAGCCGGTGCCAGGTGGTATTTTATCAAAAAATTATTTTTGGAAGGAACAGCAAAAGCTGGTTTTGCCAATTACATAAATTCACTGGCTTGCGGCAGCGGAAAAGTAAACCACAGTTTTGGGTATTTTGAACTGATTGGTACTATTGGTTATGATATTAATTTTTAACCAGGATAAATTATTAATTAAGCCCTGCAGATTATGCAGGGCTTTTGTATTTTTATAAAAAGATAAAAAACATGATTGACCGTAAAAAGCAAAAATTAATTCCTAAGACAGTTTTTTACAGCAGGCTAAGGACAAATGCTATCGTTGGTTTTTTTATCATGGCTATTTGTTTGTTGATTGGCGTTTTGGGTTATAAATTAACTGTACCCGAACTGGATTGGTACGACAGCCTCTTAAATGCTTCGATGATATTAAGCGGTATGGGCCCTATGATTCCCCCGGAGATAGTATTAACCAAAACCGCTAAAGTATTTGCTTCTTTATATGCTTTGTTTAGTGGCGTTGCCTTCATAAGCACCATTGGTATTTTAATAGCACCAATTGCACACCGGTTTTTTCATAAACTGCATTTAGAAGATACTGATCAGTGAGCAGCGCCCAAAAACATACCCAAATCATAAAAAAAATTGCTGTTGATTACGGATTTGATTACTGTGGTATTGCCAAAGCACAATTACTTAGTGAAGATGCAATGCGCTTAGAAAGCTGGCTCAGCAAGGGTATGCACGGCAGCATGCAATACATGGAAAATCATTTCGACCTGCGGATTGACCCATCTAAATTAGTACCCGGTGCAAAATCTGTTATCACTTTACTGCTTAATTATTTTCCTGAACAAAAGCAATCAGCAGAAGCACCAAAAATTTCAAAATATGCTTTTGGAAATGATTACCATGAAGTGATAAGGACCAAATTAAAATTATTTCTGCAGCAGATAAAAGAACAGATTGGTGAAGTACATGGCCGTGGTTTTGTTGACAGTGCCCCGGTTTTGGAACGTGCCTGGGCACAAAAAGCAGGCATTGGCTGGATAGGTAAAAATGGGAATCTTATCAATAGACAAAGTGGCTCCTTTTTTTTTATTGCAACATTAATTGTTGATCTTGAATTGGCGTATGATGATGCTTTTGTAAAAGATTATTGCGGCACCTGTACAAAATGTATTGATAGCTGTCCTACGGATGCCATCTTACCCGATAAAGTAATTGATGGGAGCAAGTGCATCTCCTATTTTACCATCGAACTAAAAGATGCACTGATACCTGAAGCCATGAAAGGTAAGTTTGATAACTGGATGTTTGGCTGCGATGTTTGCCAGGATATTTGCCCATGGAACCGGTTTTCAAATTCAACAGGCGAAATAAATTTTACGCCCATTCCAGAAATTTTAAACTTTTCAAAAAATGATTGGGAAGATTTAACGGAAGAATCTTTTAAAAACATCTTTAAAAATTCTCCGCTTAAAAGAGCAAAATTTACGGGTATAAAAAGGAATTTAAAATTTATCAGCAGTTAATAAAAAGAGGTTGTCTCAAAAGTAATGAAAAAGATATTAGCCGGGAAGGCGGTAAGACG
>JANNYY010000540.1:0-21607 GCA_031410355.1 Chitinophagaceae bacterium
GTTCTGCCAGGTATGCTTTTGCTTCCCTGAAAAATACTTTTACATTTTCAATCTGCTCCAGTCCTCTTTTTACCGGGTCTACAGTTGGCTGGGCTCCGCCAAAACCAGCTCTTCTGCCGCCGGTGCGGTTTAATAAAGAAGGCATACGAAAATGAATGGCTACATCTGTTTTGTATGCGGCATCTTCCCAGTTCCAGGCATCTAATTGCACCACAGATGAAGAACCCGAAATAATACCACCATCAGGAATTACATTGGCTATTAAAATGCCATTGGTGCGTAAAGTGTTGGTTACTTTTGAATCGGTATTGTAGGCAACCAGCGAGCGTATGCTGGGGTTCATTTCACCAATCTCCGTACCATCAACAGTTGCCCGGTTACTGTTTACTTCTATCAAACCCAATTGCGATGCGGTTAAAATTAAACCGGGATAAATATGTTTGCCGCTGCAATCAATAAGCTTTGCACCTGCAGCAGATACACCGGCACCCACTTCTGTTATTTTGCCATTTTTAAAAACAACAGTTGCATTATTAATTACCTGCCCGTTGCCCACATGAATGGTAGCATTGGTTAATGCAATGGCTTCTTTTTGTGCAGATGCAGGCAACATGGTTTCCTGTGCAGTAATATTTTTGGCAACAAAAACGCAGAGGGTATAAAAAAATATTTTTTTCATGTTAATCATTTTTTTGTTTAAAGTTGAAACCTGTTTGTTGATTTAACCCGCCTTCGACAGGCTCAGGCTGACAGCTTTTATTTTTTCAGATTAATTATTGTTTTCTACATCATCCGCATCAATACCCAGTAAACCATGATTGTGATAATGATCATCACAGGTATTGATCACTTCAAACCTTGGCCTGGCAACACGCGGGCCTCCGCCCGCCGCACCTGGTGTTGCTGCTTTTTTTGCAATCGTTAATTTTTGTATCAGCCTGGCTTTTTCATTTTTATTCTGAATACGCATGGCTGCATCTTTATCCCTGTCAAAATATATTTTACCATCCACAATTGTTTTTTCTGCTTTGGCATAAATAGATAAAGGATTATCGCTCCAAACAACCAGGTCGGCATCTTTACCAACTTTAATACTGCCCACTTTGCCATCAACATGCAGCATTTTAGCAGGGTTGATGGTAACCATTTTCAATGCGTCTTCTTCACTCATGCCGCCATACTTTACACTTTTGGCTGCTTCCTGGTTCAGTCGGCGGGCCATTTCCGGATCGTCCGAATTGATGGCTACATTTAATCCAACTTTTTGCATAATATATGCATTATATGGAATAGCATCCACCACTTCCATTTTATAATTCCACCAGTCGCTGAAGGTTGAAGCATTTGCACCATGTGCTTTCATTTTATCTGCAACTTTATAACCTTCTAAAATATGTGTGAACGTATTAAAAGTAAATCCAAATTTATCGCCCACTTTCATGGCCGCATTAATTTCGCTTTGTACATAAGAGTGACAGGTAATAAATCTTTTTTTATTCATGATCTCCACCAGTGCATCCAGTTCCAGGTCTCTCCTTACAACAATTGGCATAGCGCCTTTTTTCTTATTATTTTCATCGGCAGCCTTCCAGCTCATTTGATAATCTGTGGCTCTTTGAAAAGCATCCATCATCACCTGGTCAACCCCCATGCGGGTATCAGGAAAGCGGGTGTTGCCTTGTGTACTTGAACTCCTTTTTACGTTTTCGCCCAACGCAAATTTTATAAAAGGGTCGGCTCCTGCAAATTTCAGGTCCTGGTCATTGGCACCCCAGCGTAATTTTATTAATTGTGTTTGCCCGCCAATAGTATTGGCCGAGCCGTGCAGGATATGTGAACTCGTAACACCACCACTAAGCTGGCGGTAAATATTCATATCATCAGGATTGAGATTATCGCCGATACGAACTTCGGAGGTAACACTTTGCCCGCCTTCGTTAATAGACGAAGCAGCAATATGAGAATGTTCATCAATAATACCGGGTGTAACATGTTTACCGGTGCCATCAATTACCCTCGCTGTTGCATCAGTAAGATTTTTTCCTACAGCAACAATTTTTCCCTCCTTAACCAAAACATCTGTGTTCATTAATTTGCCATCCTTTTCGCTGGTCCAAACTGTTGCATTTTTAATTAAGATGTTTTCCTGCTTTGGCAATTCTTCCCAACCATAACTTAAAAAAGGATAAGTAACTTTTCCTAAAACCAGTGGCTGTTTAGGTTTTATAGTGTCTGCTTTAGGTTCTGCTTTTTTATCAAAGCTGGCAGACCATGTAAAAATATTTCCTAATGCATCGCTGCCTCTTCCCATCCAGGTATTACCGGAAACGGTGCCACTTAAAATGGTTTCTCTTGCATTTGGCCCCCGGCCTTCGGTATAACTCAGTTTTACTAATTTGCCATCAAAACTGTATTTACCGGTAAGGGTATCTTTGCTGATGAACTGCGCTACACCGGCATCTTTCAACTCCAGAGAAAAAGCTTTTACACCCGCATTTGTATTGGCCAAAAAGTTGTATGTTCCTTTTACATCGTACCAATTTTCATCTTTAACTAAGTTTCTTAAACCCTGTGTCCAGTTTTGGAGCAGCACTGTTTTTTCGGCAAACACGGGGCCCGATGTTATTAAAAAGTTGGCAATCTTCCCTGCATCCAGGCTTCCAATCTTATCATACATACCCAGCATGGTTGCCGGCGCTTTTGTAAGTGCATCCAATGCTTTTGTTTCTGTTAAACCGTATTCAATGGCTTTGCGCAGGTTGGCCATAAATTCGGTTACGTTTGTAAGATCAGCAGTTGTGATGCAAAAATTTATGCCTGCTTTTTCAAAAGCAGCAGGATTGGATGGAGCCAGTTCCCAATGTTTCAGATCATCTAAACCTACAAAGCGCAGATCATTCGGGTCATCAACATCCATAGCAGCCGGATAATTAAGTGATAAAATAAACGATGCTTTTGTTTCGGCTATTTCTTTAATGCGCTGGTATTCGTTACCTCCGCCTTTAATAATGTATTGTACGCCAAATTCGTCGCCTATTTTATCTGCTCTTAAGTCATTCCATTTATCATTGGCTTCAAAAATTTGTGGCAGGCTTTGGTTGTCGTTCCAGTTTTTTAATGAAAGGTTTATACCTTCAGATGCCGGGTTGCTTTTATACCATACCGCATCTAAATATGTCTGGCGTAACAGAGCTATCATACCCATCATAGAGCTTGGATAACTTTGGGCTGATGTACCCTTACTGAAAGAATAATGTGCCGATGCTTTATCTTTTATCAATACAAAATTATCGGGTTGATTTGCCAGTGTTACAAATGCACCGGTGCCCCTGGCAATACCATCTTTCTGGTGCGTTAGTACCGAGCCAAAACCGATATCCCGTAGCGCTTTTGCCTTTGTATCATCGCCGGTAAAAATTCTATATGCTTCTGTCTCACTTTTAATAGCCTGGTTCCAGCCATACGCACCCTTGGTGTTTGATGTGAGTTGTTGGGTACGAAAAAAACCGCCTGCGCCACCTGCTGGTTGCTGAACGGCTGCAGCCGGAATTCCGTAATCGCTGTAGATATCTATAAATGCCGGGTAAATATATTTGCTGTTGCAATCAATTACAACCGCATCTTTTGGAACAGTAATATTGTTTCCAACAGCTACAATTTTTCCCTGGCGAATGACCAGCGCAGCATTTTGTAAAGTGGTTTGGGCATCTTTTACAATGGTGGCGTTGGTAAAAGCATAAGACCCGTCTTTTGGATTTGCTACATCATTTGCCGGGTAAGTTGCCTGTGCACTGGTAAGCTGGGCAGTGCCTGACAATAAAATAAGCCCCATCAACAAAAATTTAATTTTATACATGCAGTTTCGTTTTGATTAGGCGATAAATATAACAAATGATTAATTGCAAATATCCCCGTTTATGTAATTAAGTTTTGCAGAATCCTTATTTTTACGGCATTTGACAGCTGATTATTGAGCTAAATGATTTTTGTAAATTTGTATGATGATGAAAAAAATGTTTTTTTTGGTTCTTATTGTAATAGGTGCTCCCCGGCTTTTTGCACAAACTGCCCATGCAGATACAACCAGTTTAGCAAAAGTTACCATTAATAAAGACCACCGTTTGGATATACTGGCAAAAGCCCAGGTGGATATGAATAATATGTCGGGCCGGTTTGTGAAAGGTTACCGCTTATTTGTTTTAAAAACCAATAACAGGGATTATGCTATGCAGGTAAGATCATACCTGTTGCAAAATTTTCCGGACGAAAAAGTGATCATGAGCTACCAATCGCCTTTTATAAAAATGAAATTTGGGGATTTTGCAGATAAAGCTGATGCTGAAAAATGCAGGGACCTGATACAGAAGGGTGGGGTAGTAACTGGTAATGTTTACATTGTACCCGATACCATTGAATTAAAGCCTGACAAAACGGGCCAGGTAGAACAAAAATAAATCACTTTCTTTTATATAGAGTTTCTGCCTGGAAACTCTTTTTTATTCTGCCACTTTAAGATTATTTTTATTGCATGATAAAACAGCAAATACAGGAACTGGCAAAAAAATATGCCAATGAGTTTATTGATGTACGCCGCCAGATACATGCCAACCCGGAATTAAGTTACCAGGAATTTGAAACCTCCGCATTTGTTCAAAAAAAATTAACCGAATTTGGAATTCCCTTTGACGTGAAGGCTACAACGGGTGTTGTGGGATTGATAAAAGGCAAAAACCCGGATAAAAAAATTACAGCGCTGCGTGCAGATATGGATGCGTTGCCTATTATTGAAGAAAATGATGTGCCTTACAAATCGAAAAACATGGGTGTTATGCATGCCTGCGGGCATGATGTACATACCACCTGCTTACTGGGCGCAGCTAAAATTTTAAATGAATTAAAGGCTGAGTGGGAGGGATCGGTAAAATTGATCTTTCAGCCCGGTGAAGAAAAAAATCCTGGCGGGGCCAGTTTATTAATTGCTGAAGGTGTGCTGGAAAATCCAAAGCCCGAAAAAATATTTGCCCTGCATGTGCATCCCGGTTTGGAAGTTGGCCGGTTAAGTTTCAGGAACGGTATGGTAATGGCCAGCGCCGATGAAATTTACATCAGCATAAAAAGCAAGGGCGGCCATGCTGCTGCACCACAGTTTACTGCCGATACCATTTTAATTGCCTCGCATTTAATTATAAGCCTGCAACAAATTGTAAGCAGGAACAACAGTCCTTTTAATCCTTCCGTGTTATCAATCACGTCTTTCCAGGGGGGCAATACCACCAATGTTATTCCTTCAGAAGTAAAGCTGATGGGTACTTTTCGGGCCATGAATGAAGCGTGGCGTTTTAAAGCACATGAACTTATAAAAAAACAAACGACCGAACTGGTACATGCTATGGGAGCCGAAGCAACCATACATATTGATGTTGGTTATCCCTTTGTTTTAAATGATGAAACATTGGGAAATGCTGCCTGGAAAATGGCGGGTGAATACCTGGGAGAAGAAAATGTAGAAGAAACAGAATTAAGGATGGGGGCAGAAGATTTTGCGTATTATTCTCACCAGATTCCAGCGTGTTTTTTCAGGTTGGGTGCAGGCAATAAAGCGAAAGGTATTACAAGTGGTGTACATACACCAACTTTTAATATTGATGAAGGAGCGATTGAGATTGGGATGGGGATGATGGCGTGGTTGGCAACAAACACCCCCTAACCCCCTAAAGGGGGAACTTAGGCAAGAGAATTATTTAACGATTAGATTTTTGATTTGCATAGAAATCATTATTAAAATATAAAACTTGATTCAATTGAAAACTGTGCTATGCAGCAGTTTACTTTGAATTGAGATTCCCCCTTCAGGGGGGCAGGGGGTATGAAAATAGCATTCCACGGCGCAGCCCGTACAGTAACCGGTAGTAAGCATTTGCTTACATTAAAAAACGGCAAAAAATATTTATTGGATTGCGGCATGTTCCAGGGCATGGGTAAGGAGACCGATGCCATGAACCGCAGTTTTGGTTTTGATCCGGTGGAAGTAACGCACCTTATTTTATCTCATGCACATATTGACCATTGCGGGCTGATACCAAAATTAGTAAGTGATGGCTTTAATGGTAAAATATTTTGCACACCTGCAACCAAAGAACTGGCATCTGTAATGCTGGAAGATTCGGCAGGCATACAGGAAAGTGAAATTAAATACGAAAATAAACGCAGGGCACATGAAGGATTGCCTTACCTGAAGCCCCTGTATAATACGGCCGATGCACTGGCTGCCGCGGATCATTTTGTATCTGTACCTTACGATGACTGGTTTACCATTGATGAAAATATTGATGTGCAATACACCGATGCCGGGCATATCATCGGCAGCGCTGCGGTACATTTAAAAATTAAAGAAGATGGAAAAATCACACGGCTTACTTTCAGCGGAGATGTTGGCCGGTACAGGGACGTGATCTTAAAATCACCTGCAGCATTTTCGCAGGCCGATTATATTTTAATTGAATCAACCTACGGTAACAGCCTGCATGAAAATGCCAGCACAACACCCGACCAGGTTTTGCAATGGATAGAAAAAGCTTGCCTGCAAAAAAAAGGCAAACTCATTATACCGGCATTCAGTGTGGGGCGTACACAGGAAATATTATTTGCATTAAATCAACTGGAAATTGAAAGAAGATTGCCCGACCTGGATTATTTTGTGGATAGTCCGCTAAGTGTAAAAGCAACTGAAATTGTAAAACATTACCCGCAGTATTTTAATAAAACCATCCAGCAAATTTTGTTGTCGGATAATGACCCGTTTGGTTTTAAAGGCTTAAAATTTATTAAGTCGGTTGATGAATCGAAAATGCTGAATTTCCGCAATGGCCCATTCGTAATAATTTCTGCAAGCGGTATGGCTGATGCAGGCAGGGTAAAACACCATATCAGTAATAATATTGAAAACAGCCGCAACACTATTTTATTAACCGGTTATTGTGAACCACATTCCCTGGGCGGAAAATTAATGGCAGGAGCAAAAGAAGTAAATATTTATGGCGTACAGCATGAAGTAAATGCAGAGATAGGTTCTATCCGCAGCATGAGTGCCCATGGCGATTACGATGACCTGTGCCAGTTCCTGGCCTGCCAGGATCCTAAATCAGTTAAGAGGATGTTTGTGGTGCATGGAGAGTATAAAGTGCAGCAGGAATTTCAACAACGGCTGATGCATAAAGGTTTTAAAGATGTAGAAATTCCGGAAAGGCATTATGAAACTGGTTTGGAATAGCTTTTGGGTAAAACAGAGGTTGTAAGTTTTGTGAATTAAGATAAATTAAGATTCTATGAAGAAACTGAAAAAGTTTTTTAAAATATTTTTTATTACCATCCTGGTATTGATCGGACTACTGTTTGCGACTCCTTATATTTTTAAAGGAAAGATTGTTTCACTTGTAAAAAATGAGATCAATAAAAATTTGAACGCCAAAGTAGGTTTTAAAGGCGTGGATATTTCTTTCTTCAGGCATTTTCCAAAAGTGAGCATCGGGTTGGATGAATTACAGGTTATTGGCACGGATGATTTTGCTGCTGATACTTTATTATCTGCAAAAAGAATGGATGCCACCATGAATATTATGAGTTTTATAAAAGGTAGTAACATGGCCATTTATAATATTTACCTGGTATCGCCACGCATTAATGCCATTATAAATAAAGATGGGTTGGCCAACTGGGATATTGTAAAAAAGCAGGCTGATAAAAAGGAAACAGACACAACAGGCAAACCTTTTAACCTGGCGCTGGATTATTATTCCATTGAAAACGGGTATGTGAATTATATGGATGTGCAAAGCAACATGAGTATTGTTGTGGAGAATCTGAATCATTCCGGTACCGGAGATTTTACATCGGATCTTTTTACACTGAGCACAAGAACTGCTGCTGACGCCATTTATTTTAATTACGGTGCCATACCTTATTTATCCAACGTGAAATCTACCATAAATACAGATATAAAGATTGATAATAAAAACGGTGTTTATAGCTTTGATGGGCTTGATATATTATTGAATGACCTGAAGTTGACCGGTAAAGGTATTATCAACAAACTGGCAAATGGTTATGGAATGGATATTAGTTTTAAATCTCCTTCCACCGATTTTAAAAATATTTTATCCCTGATAACACCAATCTATCAAAAAGAATTCAGCAAGGTTACAGCAACCGGGGCAGCCATTTTTGAGGGATATGTAAAAGGTGTATATGCTGATTCAACAATGCCGGGTTATCATCTCGCCATGGAAGTTAAAGACGGCTCTTTTAAATACACCGACCTGCCAAAAGCTGTGCAGCAAATTAATTTTAAAGCAGTGGTTGATAATCCCGACGGGCAAACAGATAATGCAGTAGTAGATATTACAAACGGCCATTTGGAAATGGACAAAGAGCCTTTTGATTTCAGGCTGCTGGTTAAAAAACCAATCAGCAATATGTTTGTTGATGCTGCTGCAAAAGGAAAACTTGATCTGAGCCAGGTTGCCAATTATATAAAGCTGGATAAGGGTACAAGCATTGCCGGGTTAATGAATGCTGATGTAAACATTAAAGGCAATGTAAAAGAAATAGAAAACCAGCAATACAATAATTTTTATGCAGCAGGTACGGTTGATGTAAATAATTTTAATTATAAATCGGTTGATTACCCAACAGGCGTAAAAATAAATACAGTGCATACTGTTTTTACGCCCACAAAAATTGATGTATCAAACCTGGGTGGACAATATCAAAATTCAAATTTTAACGGCGGTGGACAAATCAATAACTTGTTAAGTTATCTCTTAAACGGAAAACCGCTGAGTGCCAACCTTACTGTAAATGCTGATAAGATAAACCTGAATGACTGGATGGGCGTACCGGCAGATACAACAACCAAAGGCAGTGCTGCTGCGCCTTTTGTGGTGCCGGCCAACCTGGATATTGTTTTAAATACAAAGGTGGGAAATCTTAAATACGATAAAGTGGATATACAAAATTTAACCGGCTCATTGCAAATAGCTGACGAGGCTGTAAAATTGAATAATGTAAATGGTTTTGCATTGGATGGGGTTATAAAAATTAATGGCTCGTACAGTACAAAAGAAAGTAAAACAAAACCTGCAATTGCCATGAGTTACGATGTGGCGCAGGTTGACATACAAAAAACATTTTACGCTTTTAATACTGCACAAAAACTGATGCCTATCGGAAAATATTTAGCAGGAAAACTTACTTCTGTTTTATCTGCCAACGGCAAACTGGGCGATAATATGAGCATTGATATGAGTACCATTTCGGGCAACGGGAATTTATTTTTAATAGAAGGTTTCCTCAGCAAATTTGCACCGCTCGATAAAATTGCATCCGTTTTAAATGTTAAACAACTGCAGCAAATATCATTGCAAAATGTAAAAACATTTTTTGAATTTTCGAACGGCAAACTTTTGGTAAAACCTTTCACCCTTAAAATAAAAGATATTGAAATGGAGATTGGCGGCCTGCAGGGATTTGATGAAACACTCAACTATGCCATTAATTTAAAATTACCCAGGGCTTTAATGGGTACACAAGGCAACCAACTGGTGAATAACCTCTTAACGGCGGTAAATGCAAAAGGCGTACCCTTAAAAATAAGTGATATGGTAAACCTTAAACTTGCCATGGGCGGTACAATTAAAAACCCTTTATTAAAAGTTGATTTAAAGCAAAGCGGCGAAACACTGGTGCAACAAATGCAGCAGCAGGTAAAAGATTTTGCACAGGCAAAAATTGACAGTGCAAAAAATGCAGCCAGGGATACTTTGAATTCAGTAAAAAAACAATTGGCCGATGCAGCCAAAGAAGAACTGCGAAAAAAACTATTTGGTACAAAGGATACCGCTGCAATAAAAGACAGTACCCCCGTAAAAAATACGCAGGATAAAACAAAAGAATCAATAAAAGGGTTGTTTGATAATCTATTAAAAAAGAAACCAAAGGATACAGCCAATAAGCAATAGGCAATGGGCAATGGGCAAGAAAACAGGTGGAAGTTAAACTTTAGAACCGTTGCGGATTAAATGCGTTGATATTTATGGATGTTTCTTTTGACTGAATGAGCTCACTTACTATTTTTCCTGTACCAGTTCCTTCCGAAATGCCCAGCATGGCATGGCCTCCGGCGATGATAACATTATCAATGTTTGAAACCCTGCCAATATAAGGCAGCCCATCCGGTGTTACGGGCCTTAAACCATTCCATATTTTATCTGTGGGCGGAAAATCAATTTTTAGCCCGGGATAAAAATCTTTGGCCGAATTATAAATGCCCTGCATACGGCTGATCATTACTTTATTGTTGATGCCGCTTAATTCCATGGTGCCGCCAATGCGGAGTTGATGACCCCACGGGGTTATGGCGCATCTGCCATCAACTAAAATAGCCGGGTATTTTATATTTTTTTCCACATGATCATAAGTATAGCTGTAACCTTTGCCGGGTTGTAATAATAATTTGATGCCCATCATTTTTGTAATAACGGGTAACCAACTGCCGGTAGCAATAACAATTTGCGCTGCAGCAAATGTTCCCTTATCAGTTATTATTGTTGAAATATTTTTATTTGATCTTTCAAAACCGGTTACTGTTGTGTTGAGTTGAAAATGTACGCCTTGCTTAACTAGATAATTTTTTAAAGCAAGCATCATTTTGCCCGGATTAAAATGACAATCATCTTTAAACAATACAGCACCGGCAACATCCAGCTCTACATCCGGCTCTAATTGTTGTACAGCTTCTTTGTTCAACCGTTCAACTTTTAAACCAAACTTTTCTGCATCATCTGCCAAATGAAATTCGTGATTCAATGTTTTTTGCTGTTTGCACATCATCAAACAACCCTTTTCTTCCATATCAAACACATCGCCAATCTCAATGCGCATTTCATTTATTAAATGCCTGCTCAGTTGCAAAAGATCATTTAAATGTGGAGCATTTTTTTCAACAGTCTTTGCTGTGCTGCTTTTCCAGAAATGGTATCCCCATTGCATCAAATCAAGGTTCAGCCGGGGTTTTATGTAAAAAGGCGAAGTGGAATTCAGCATCCATTTTAAACCCTGCGAAATAATGCCGGGACTTGCCAGTGGCACAAAATGGCTGGGCGACATATAACCCATATTGCCGAATGAACAACCATCGGAAATATCGCCACGATCAATAATGGTAATTTCATAACCTTCTTTTTGCAAATAATAAGCACTGCATAATCCAATTATTCCCCCGCCAATGATTGTTACTTTCATTTTTATTTTATTGCACTTTAAAACGATGCCTCAATTTAATATCTTCTGATGAACTTCCGATCATCACTTCATATTCGCCGGGATAAACAAAATATCCATTTTTGTTTTCGTCCCAGTATTCCATATCTTTTCTGGTAAGTAAAAGAGAAATTGTTTTACTGCTGCCTTTTTTTATGCTGATCCTTTTAAAACTTTTTAATTCTTTAAAAGGCCTGCCTTCTGCTGCATCCATTTTTCTTATATACAATTGTACCACTTCGTCGCCATCGTATTCGCCGGTGTTTTTAATGGTTAACTTAAAATTAAGATCATTCTTTATTTTAGAAACAGAAAGATCAGCGTACGTAAAGCGGGTATAGCTTAATCCAAATCCAAAAGGATGCAGCGGCTTGCCTGAGAAATAACGATATGTTCTTTCCTTCATCGAATAATCTTCAAACGGGGGGAGGTCATCATTTGAGCGGTAAAAAGTAACCGGTAATCTTGCTGCAGGATTTGCATCACCAAAAAGAATATCAGCCACGGCATTGCCGCCTTCCTCACCGGGGTACCAGGCAAGTACTACTGCATCTGCAATTTGCTCAACTTCTTCCAGTTCAATGGCAGAGCCTGTTGTTAACACCACGATCAATGGTTTTTTAGTCCGCTCTCTCAGCTTGCGCAAATACTTTATTTGTGCATAAGGAAATGTAATATCTTTTTTATCGCCACCGGCTTTCGATAAATAAGCATCGCCGTTTTCACCTTCCAGCAACGGCGATAAACCTAATACAGCAACCACAGCATCTGCCTCATTTATTTGCCAGTAAATTTTTTGCATGGCTGTATCTGTTAAACTGCAACCCTGGTTATAAGAAACTACACTTGATGCAGAAACATGTCCGGTAATGCCTTCTAAAAAATTAATGCAACTGGCAGAATTGCCGTTATAGTTTGCCATTAATACATTGCTAACGTCGGCGTTTGGGCCGGTTACCAAAATATGGTTTATCTTTTTTGATAATGGCAGCGTATTATTTTTATTGCTCAGCAGTACAATGGATTGCACAGCCGTTTCTCTTGCCAATGCACGATGTGCTTTACTGTCAATTACGCTTTCATCAATTTTAGCGTAAGGGTTTTTATCAGCAGCATCAAAAAATCCCAATTTAAAAAGTGTTTCTAAATTTGTTTTTAAAGATGCATCAATTTCTTTTTGCGTAACCAAACCCTTATCTAAAGCACCCTGCAATGCTTTTAATGTATTGCCACATTCCACATTTACATTGGCTTTAATGGCAAGAGCTGCTGCTTCTTCATCTGTCTTTACAAAATGGTGATACCGAAAAATATCATCCAATGCCCAGCAATCGGTAACTACGTAGCCATTAAATTTCCATTCATCACGTAAAATATCCTGCAACAAAAATTTACTGGTGCAGCAGGGCAAACTGTCTGTGCGGTTGTAAGCACACATCACCCCGCCAACCTTTGCTTCAGTAACTAATTTTTTAAAAGCAGGCAGGTAAGTATTGCGCAGGTCATTATTGCTCACAGCAGCATTAAACTCATGCCGCAGCGGCTCAGGTCCGCTGTGTACCACAAAATGTTTGGCACAGGCAACTGCTTTGTAATAATTTGGATTATTGCCCTGCAATCCTTTTACAAAAGCAGTTCCCATTAAACCGGTGAGGTAAGGATCTTCGCCATAAGTTTCATGTCCACGTCCCCAGCGGGGATCCCTGAAAATATTAATGTTAGGGCTCCAGAAAGTTAAACCCAGGTATTGCGCCCGGTTATTATTTTTTACAGCAGCATTAAATTTTGCCCTGGCTTCATCACTTATGGCATCAGCTACTTTATAAATAAGTGAATCATTAAAAGTTGCAGCCATGCCAATAGCCTGTGGAAAAACTGTTGCCCTGCCCGCTCTTGCAACACCGTGCAGTGCTTCGTTCCACCAATTGTATTTGGGTATGCCCAGCCTTTCAACACCGGGACTGTTGTACAACAGCAGGTTTATTTTTTCTTGGGCGCCAAGTTGCTGAATAAGATTGTCAACTCTTTTATCAATTGACAATGCCGGGTTTTGAAAGGCATATTTGTATTGAGCAAATGTTTTGCAATAAAAGAAAAACGATGAGATAACAATAAAGAGATTAATTAAAAATTTCATTTTTCATTTTATTTTTTGTACCCGGCTTTATTAATTCTATTTGGCTTCAATGGCAACTATATTTAGTATTATTTCTTTTTAGAAAAAAGAAATAATAACCACTTTTGTACAATTTCAACTTTTTAACTCTTTTAGCTTGCTACCTCTTTTTAATTATTTAAAAGAGGTTCAAATAATTATGCCCAGGTTCCCCCTTCAGGGGGCGGAGGGGGTTTACAAAACCTGGAACCCATACGCATATGGATCATCTTCATCATCAATTGTAATTGTATTCTGTCCATAAATTCTTGCCCAGCCCTCAATTGATGGCCTTATGGCTGGCTTACCTGCAACAGTTAATTCTTCTTCAATCCTGCCAATAAATTTACTGCCGATGATACTTTCATGAATAAATTCATCTCCTGGTTTCAATAATCCTTTTGCATACCATTGCGCCATACGGGCCGATGTACCTGTACCACAGGGGCTGCGGTCAATGGCTTTTTCGCCATAAAAAACAGCATTGCGTGCAGTTGAGGTTTTATCCAGCACTGAACCCGTCCATAAAATATGGCTGCAGCCTTTTATGGTTTCATTTTCAGGATGAACAAATTCATATTTTTCATTAATGCGGTTTCGCAATTCCCTGCTCCAGCTTATTAATTTATCTGCTGTGTAATGTTCCAATCCTTTAAAATTTTTTTGCACATCCACAATGGCATAAAAATTTCCGCCATAAGAAACATCAATAACCAGTTCGCCCAGCTCCGGACAATTAACCGTTAATTCACTTTCGGCTAAATAGGATGCAACATTGGTAAGCTTCACTGATTTTACTTTTCTCCTGAGCGAAGTCGAAGGTCCTTCAGTGTAAGCAATTAAAACAAGTCCTGCAGGGGCTTCCATCCTCACTACACCATGTGTTTTGGGTTTTATCAATCCTTCCTCAATGGCAATAGTGTTGGTGCCAATGGTTCCATGGCCGCACATGGGCAGGCAACCACTGGTTTCAATAAATAAAACGGCCACATCATTCAGTGGATCGTGGGGTGGATATAAAATACTGCCACTCATCATATCGTGGCCACGCGGTTCAAACATCAGGCCCTTACGTATCCAGTCGTATTCCTGTAGAAAATGCTGGCGCTTTTCGCTCATGTTATTGCCAATGAGTGGCGGCCCGCCTTCTTTTACCAGGCGAACGGGATTACCGCAGGTATGGGCATCTATGCAATGGAATATTTGTTTCATGGTGGTTGGCAACTTTGCCAAAGTTCAAAACTTTGGCAAAGTTTTTTTCTAAGATTTTTTTCTATTCAAGAAACTTATTTTTCAAATCAATTGGTTGCTGATGATATTTTATAAAGGCATCCAATCCTCCAAACATATCAAGTACATATTCTCTTTTTAATTTGGTTGGGCTTTTACTCAAAAATATTTTATAAGAACTGTGTGGCCAAACTTCTATGGTTTTAGTAAATCCATGATGAACCGGATTTGCATGTGTGTAATGAATTACTTTACAAAATGAATTATCATCTTTAATTTCTTCCAACTTCATGCTTGGTATAAAAAGGCTACCTTTTCTACTATACACTTTGTTAAAGGCCTGCGTATAGCTGCTGAATAAATTGGCAAAAGTTTTACTGGTTTTAAGTTCTAACTCTTTAGCTGTTAATTGGTTTTTAGCACCTGGTTTTTGCCAAAGCGAAAAAAGTTCTTCTTCACTATGTACTTCCAAAACTAAATGAAAATGGTTTGGCATAAGACAATAACTGAATAGTTTGCAAACAGGCAATATATGTATAGCTAACTTTTGGAGAAAGAAAGCATAGTTTTTAGGTTCAATAAAAATGTTTTCTTTGCCATTTGCATGGTTAAAAAGATGGTATTTTTCTTCCGGTGACATACTTAAATATATTTAAACTTAGCCAATAGGTCAAACTTTGCCAAAGTTTAAAACTTTGGCAAAGTTGTACAGCATTTGTAAATTTATGTCATGGAAGCATACGGAAAAATTTTACTCATTGCCATGCCGGCTTTTTTACTGCTGGTACTTTTTGAAAAATTGTATGGCTGGCGCAAAGGAAAAGATACGGTGCGGAATATGGATATGATCAGCAGCCTGAGCAGCGGCGTAACTAATGTTACCAAAGATGTGATAGGTTTATATCTTGTTATTCTTTCTTATCCTTTTTTGTTGAAATGGCTTGCTTTAACAACCATCAGCAATACGCTCATTGTTTATATCATTGCTTTTTTTGCATTGGACTTTGCGGGTTATTGGGTACACCGTTTGCAACATGTAACTAATTTTTTCTGGAATGGCCATATCGTTCATCACAGCAGCGAAGAGTTTAACCTGGCCTGTGCCTTAAGACAAAGCATTTCAGCGATCGCAAAAATTTATGCCATCTTCCTGTTGCCGGCTGCATTACTGGGTGTTCCTTACCAGGTTATTGCCGTGATTGCACCACTGCATCTGTTTGCACAGTTCTGGTATCACACGCAACATATTGGCAGGTTGGGATTTTTAGAAAAGATCATTGTTACACCATCGCATCACCGGGTGCATCACGCTTTCAACAAAGAATATATAGATAAAAATTACGGACAGATATTTATTTTCTGGGACAGGTGGTTTGGTACTTTCCAGGAAGAATTACCAGATGTACTGCCTGTGTATGGCATTACCAGGCCTGTACAAACCTGGAACCCGATCAGGATAAATTTTCAACATGTCTGGCTGCTGATACAGGATGCCTGGAGAACGAATAACTGGAAAGATAAATTTACATTGTGGTTTAAACCAACCGGCTATCGGCCTGCTGATGTAGCAGAAAAATACCCGGTGTATAAAATTGAAGATGTGTATCATTTTGAAAAATACAATACGCAAACTTCAACAGCATTAAATGTTTGGAGCTGGATACAGTTGTTGCTGATCTTGCTGTTTGTAAGCTATATGTTTGGAAATATTGCGCTCATCAACAGCCTGGATAAAAATTACATATTCTGGTATGGTGGTTTTCTTTTTTTAAGTGTGTATTCATTGACCGACCTGATGGACAGGAATACTTCTGCCATAGTATGGGAAGTTATCAGGGGGAGCATTGGCCTTACCTTTCTCGTTAATCAGAACGATTGGTTTGGAGCAGGTACTTATTTGCCAACCGCAAAATATATACTGGGCGCTTATTTTATTATCTCCATTTTAATAACCGGCTGGTTTGTAGTAAAGCATGCGAGGGAAGATGTGAAGATGGCTGCTATAGTATAATTATAGATCAGCACTTTTATCGTACTTAAACTATAGCCTGTTGTGTTAATTCATTATCAACCGTTCTCCATATTCTCAATAGATTTTCATTCTTCAATTCATCCGGCAATAAATTATTACTCCAGTTTTGAAAAGCAATGGGCCTGGCAAAACGTTTGATGCCATCTGCACCAACAGAAGTAAATCTTGAATCGGTTGATGCCGGAAAAGGGCCACCATGCTGCATGCTTAAACAAACTTCTACACCGGTTGGTACACTGTTTAAAACAAAGCGGCCGCAAATATTTTTTACAACTTCCACCAACTCCTCATTTTCCTGTATATCATTTTCTGTTGCCATTAAGGTTGATGTTAATTGCCCTTCCAGGTTTTTGGCCACTTCAATCATTTCGTTCATGTCTTTACAACGAATGATGATGGAATAAGGGCCGAAAACTTCCTGGTGCAAAACGGGATTGTTTAAAAAAGCCTGCCCGCTTGCAGTAGCAATGGTTGGTAAACCTTCATTCTCTTTTACATCTGTTTCAGATTCGGCAACCAAATGCACATCTTCCTGTAATAATGCATTGCCTTTATTTTTTTTATAGGCAGTTACAATGCCGGGATGTAACATGAGCGCCGGGTTAATTTTTTGTATGGCTTTACCCAGGTCATGCACAAATATTTGTAAGGCATCGCTTTCAATGCCAATGATAATTCCGGGGTTGGTGCAAAACTGTCCAGCACCTAAAGTAATGGAACCGGCATATTGTTGTGCAATTTCTGCAGCAGATGATTTTAATTTTTCGGTCATTAAAAAAACAGGGTTCACACTTCCCATCTCAGCAAAAACCGGGATTGGGTCTTTGCGTTGATTACCCCAATCAAATAATTGTTTGCCACCCATATAAGAACCGGTAAAGCCGACTGCTTTTGTATGTGAATGAGTAACCAATGCTTTGCCAACTTCAAACCCTGCGCCATGTACATGAGCAAAAATCCCCGTGGGCATATTGCATTTGTCAGCAGCAGTTAAAATGGCGCCGGCAACAATCTCCGATGTTCCTGCATGTGCCGGATGAGCTTTTACAATTACCGGGCAGCCAGCCGCAAATGCACAGGCCGTATCACCACCGGCCGTTGAATAAGCAAAAGGAAAATTGCTTGCACCAAAAACAACAACCGGCCCAAGCGGCACCAGCATTTTCCTTATATCGGGTTTAGATGGAGTTTTATCAGGGATTGCTGTATCAATACTTGCCTCTAACCAGGTTCCTTTTTCGCAGGCTTCGGCATAACTGTTTAACTGAAAAATAGTTCTTGCTCTTTCTCCACGTAATCTTGCTTCGGGCAAATTGGTTTCCTGCATGGCAGTTTGTATCAATGCATCGCCGCAGTTCTCTAATTCTACTGCAATGGCTTTCATAAATGCAGCACGTTGTTGTAAAGAAAATTTTCTGTAAATGTGAAATGCATTCCATGCCTGTTGCATGATTGTTTCTATTTCTGATGTAGTGCTGTCGTTGAACATTGATTATTGATTATTGAATATTTAGAGAGCCGGCCTCGTGGCAATCCCCTCATTTATTATCTTCAAAACATCTTCTCTTTCCTGGCCAACTAAAGTTAATCTGGGTGGCCTTACTGTTTCTGAACCAATGCCAGCTTGTGTTTCGGCAAGCTTAATGTATTGTACCAGTTTAGGATGAATATCCAGTTCCAATAATGGCATGAACCAACGATATATTTTTGTTGCTTCTTCAATTTTGCCGGCTTTTACCAAATTAAAAATGGCAACCGTTTCTTTTGGAAAAGCACAAACCAATCCTGCTACCCAGCCATCTGCACCCAAAACAAGTTCTTCCATAGCCAGTGGATCTACACCGCAGAGAATTTTGTAACGGTCTCCAAAACGGTTTATTAAACGGGTAACGTTGGTAACATCCCGGGTACTTTCTTTTATTGCGGTAATGTTTTTACAGCCCTGCAAATCATCAAACATATCCAGTGTAACTTCAATTTTATAATCAACCGGATTATTGTATATCATAACAGGAAGATCAACAGCATCAGCTACCGTTTTAAAATAAGTTACCGTTTCCAGGTGATCGCTTTTGTAACGCATGGGCGGCAGTATCATAATTCCTTTGGCTCCCCAGGCTTTTGCATAAGCAGCCTGTTGCATAGCTTCTTTGGTACTTCCTTCAGCAATATTTAAGACCACGGGAACTTTACCGGCACATTTTTCTACAGCAAATTTTATCAGTTCTTCTTTTTCATGCGTAGTTAAAACACTTGCTTCACCAAGTGTACCACCCAATACAACACCGTTAACGCCTGCATCTAATTGAGCCTGTAAATTTTTTTCAAAAAGCGAAAGGTCTAATGTATCATCCGCAGTAAATTTTGTGGTAAGGGCAGGGAAAACGCCAGTCCAGTTAATGCTCATAAAGAAAATATTTTCTGCAAACTACAAAAGCTATTGCTTTTGACCAAAGTAATGGTTGGATTTCAAATTGCAGCAAGGGTTGCCAACCTTTCTAAGTTCATTTCAACTTAGAACCCTTTTACTAAACTGTTAAATGAATAAGACAGTTCCGGGAAGTCATATTGCAGATATCCCTCATTAAGTAAAATCCCTGAAAAGGGATGATTTTTTATGCCTTTTTTCTCTGAAAAAATAACATTTTTCTCCATCAAAATCCGTGTTATCTTAACATAACATTTCGAACAATCTGACTCAAAAAAAAGAGTGATTTCTTTAGCTAAACTTTCACAAAACTGGTTATAACACCAGCATAGTTATTGCGTATGTATTAACAGCATTGCAGTTTACTACGTAATTATAAAATTCATTTATTACTTCGCTCACGTAGTATGGGCGTGGTTTTAACAAAATAAAATATAATAAAATGGCAAAAAAATCATTTACATGGGCGCTTGCAGTATTTGCTGCATTACTATTTGCCGGTTGCGCCGGTAATGCCCATATCGAAAAAGACAAAAATGCAGATTTCAGTAAGTATCGTACTTACAGCTGGGTAGATAAGCCAGAAGTTAAGCAGGAGAAGAAAAACCGGAGAAATGATCTTACAGAAACAAATATCCGTAATGCTGTTAACGAAGAATTGCAGAAAAAGGGCTGGCAGGAAGCAAGATCTAATCCGGATGTTATTTTAAACTATGAATTAGTGGTTGAAAAAAACCAGGTACAACAGCAGGATCCTGTTTATTCGCAATCTTATACCCGTAGTTATTATAACAGGTACACCGGCAGGGTTCACAGTTTTTATTATCCATCGCAGTTTATGGGCTACGACAGTTACACAACAACTGTAAAGGAAGGAACGGTTACAATCACCATGATTGACAGCAAAACTGATAAGACCGTTTGGCAGGGCTGGACAACCAGTGAAGTAAACGGCCGCGATATTACAAGCAGGGAGATTGACAAGAATGTAAAAACGATCTTTAAGAAGTTTGATGCAGGAAAATAATTAAGTGTGAGTAGTATTCGAAAAATTCAAAGGCCTTTCAGAAATGAGGGGCTTTTGAGTTTTTACAATTAAAAAATATTTACCTTGAGTAGTTTAGTTGCAATAACCGACATAAAGTCTACAGCATCCTCGAAAAAGCAAAAACCCCTGATAGTGATTTCTATCAAGGGTTTCAATTTTAAATCAGTACCACGTACGGGATTCGAACCCGTGATTCCTCCGTGAAAGGGAGGCGTCTTAACCCCTTGACCAACGCGGCATTTCCTGTTAAAGGACGGCAAAGATAACATGTGGCAGTTTTTCAGCCAAATAATTTAAAAAAACAATTCACTGGTATAAGGATTCTGTGAATGGAGAAGTTGTTGAGAATCCCCTGCCGCTGCCTTACAGCGGTTTAAGCGTATTGAATAATAATTAAAAATATTCTCATTAAATATCTGTTACATATTCGTAAATTTGCAGCTCAAATTTTAAATTCAAATAAAAGATATGAGTACAGTAAAAGTTGCTATTAACGGCTTTGGCCGTATAGGCCGGTTGGTTTATCGGCAGATATATGATATGAAAGGTATTGATGTTGTAGCCATCAATGATTTAACCAGCCCCGCAGTGCTGGCACATTTATTAAAGTACGACAGCGCACAGGGCCGTTTTGGCCAGAATGTAACCTCAACTGAAAATTCAATTGTAGTTAATGGCGATGAGGTAAAAGTTTATGCTCAAAAAGACCCGGCTCAAATTCCATGGGGCCAACATGATGTGGATGTGGTTATTGAGTGTACCGGTTTCTTTACCGATAAAGATAAAGCCGAAGCACATATTACCGCCGGTGCAAAAAAAGTGGTTATATCTGCCCCTGCAACAGGCGATTTAAAAACCATTGTATTTAATGTTAATCATTCAATATTGGATGGTACGGAAACCATCATCAGTTGTGCAAGCTGTACTACCAACTGTTTAGCACCAATGGCTAAAACGCTTAATGATAATTTCACTATTCTTACAGGTATCATGAGTACCATTCATGCTTATACCAACGATCAGAATACTTTAGATGCTCCACATCCCAAAGGTGATTTAAGAAGGGCAAGGGCTGCTGCTGCCAACATAGTACCTAACAGTACCGGTGCGGCCAAAGCCATTGGTTTGGTTTTGCCTGAGCTGAAAGGAAAATTAGATGGAGGTGCACAAAGGGTTCCTGTTATTACGGGTTCTGTTACCGAGTTGTATTCAATTTTAGCAAAAACTGTTACAACCGAAGAAATTAATGCTGCCATGAAAGCTGCCAGCAACGAAAGCTTTGGTTATAACGAAGATGAAATTGTAAGCAGTGATGTTATCGGAATAACATTCGGTTCTTTATTTTATGCAACACAAACCAAAGTGCTAACTGTTTAACCAATTGCTTGTCGCCAACAG
>JANNYY010000541.1:0-2621 GCA_031410355.1 Chitinophagaceae bacterium
TGGTGAATGGTGAGTCGAGAGTTGTGAGCGGTCAATGGGGAGTAGTAAGGAAAGTAAAACTTAAAGAAGTAACTGTCAACGGTCATCTCAGAACAGTCAACTTCAGCACAGGGGGGAAACAAAAAAATCTTCATAATTATAAACAATTTCTTATGTCTCAATCACGAAGAGAGTTTTTAAAACAAACAGGGATTACATCTACAGGTTTGTTTGTTGGCGCTAATGCGTTTAGTGCTACAAGCTATAGAAGGATTATTGGCGCTAATGACCGGGTTAGGGTTGGTGTTGTAGGGTTCTCAGACCGGCACCGCGGTTCTCATATACCTTGTTTTATGAATCATTATAAGGAACTGAATTTTGATTTGGTGGCCGTTTCGGATATCTGGAAAAAAAGAAGAGAAGAAGGCGCAGCTATGTGGAAAGAAAAAATGCAGCATGATGTTATTGCCTGCCGCAACAATGAAGAAATGTACGATAAAAAATTAGTTGATGCTGTATTCATAAGCACGGCCGATTTTCAACATGCTTTACATGCCATTGAAGCCGTGAAAGCAGGATGCGATGCTTATGTAGAAAAACCCTTTGCCGAAACGATGGAAGATAACCGGGCGGCATTAAAAGCTATTAAAGCTACCGACAGGATAGTGCAGATAGGCTCGCAAAGAAGAAGCGGGCAAAACTATACTGCAGCAAATGAATTTATAAGATCGGGAAAGTTTGGGCCCATTACCAGGGTGGAATTAACATGGAACGTAAACCCGCCGGGCCGCTGGCGCAGGCCTGCTTTACTGGGCCAGTTAAAGGAACAGGATACCGACTGGAAAAGATTTTTATTGAACAGGCCTCATGATGAGTTTGATGTGAGAAAATACCTGGAGTTCCGTTTGTTCTGGCCTTACTCATCGGGCCTGCCGGGGCAATGGATGAGCCACCAGATAGACACTGTTCACTGGTTCAGCGGCATTCAGCACCCACGTTCGGTTGTTGCCAATGGCGGCATTTATATGTGGAAAGACGGAAGAAAGAACTGGGATACCATTACCGCTGTTTTTGATTACGGCCCGGTGAATGATCCCGGTACCGGTTTCCAGGTAACTTTTTCTTCACGCATGCACAATGGCGATGAACATCCGGCAGAGATCTATTATTCCAATGGCGGAGAATTAAACCTGAACACCAATATGGTTTCCCCAAAAGGCGGCCTCACAAAAAAGTTTGCTGAGGATATGAAAATGCAGCCGAACCTTTTGCCCGAACTTAGTTTGTCGGAAGCTGTTCCGGTAATAGCCTCTGCCAATACCGGCGGCGATATGCTTACATCAAATCACATCCGCAACTGGATGGAATGTATCCGCAGCCGCAAACAACCCCATGCACCCGTTGAAGCTGGTTACAGCCATTCCATTGCAACCATTATGACCAATGCTGCTGTGCATACGGGTTTAAAAGTAACCTTTGATGAAAAAACACAGGAAGTAATGGCTGGTAATAAAATTTTTAAATATTGAGATCATAAAATAATTGCAATGAAATTTTCTTTAAAGTATTTTTTAGTAACCATGGCAACAATGTTGTGTTTTAGCAGTTCATTTGCACAAAATGAACAAATGGTAAAACTTGTAAGATCATCAAAAGAAAAAAAGGTTGATGTTTTTATTGGTAAAAAATTTTTTACCAGTTTTTTATATCCCGATAGTTTGGAGAAACCGGTATTGTATCCTTTACAGGCTGCCAACGGAACAGTTGTTACCAGGGGCTTTCCATTAAACCCGCTACCGGGCGACCCTACTGATCATCCGCATCATATAGGCCTGTGGTTTAATTTTGAAAATGTAAACGGGCTCGACTTCTGGAATAATTCTTATGCTATTCCCAAAGAAAAAAAACAATTGTATGGATGGATTAAAACATCAGCTATTACAGAAGCAGCCGGTGGCAAAAAGGGAATACTTTCTTATACTGCCAACTGGACCAACCAACAAAACGCCGTGTTGCTTGAAGAAACAACCAGGTTTGAATTCAGCGGTACTACTCACCGGCGTATGATTGACCGTGTAACAATTTTAAAAGCAAAACAGGATGTACTTTTTACAGATGCCAAAGACGGTTTGCTGGGCATCAGGCTTGCGCATGCATTACAGATACCCACCAAAGAAGATCAAAAATTTACCGACGATAAAGGCAATGTAACCATTGTAAAAGGTGGAACAGATAATATTCCCAATGGCAATTATTTAACCAGCGAAGGTAAACAGGGCAATGCGGCCTGGAGTACCAGGGGGCGTTGGTGTAAGGTATATGGCAAAATGGGCAATGATTCCATAAGTGTTACCATCATTGATCATCCCGGCAACCCCAATTATCCCACTTTCTGGCATGCCCGTGGCTATGGTTTATTTGCCGCCAATCCCTTGGGCGAAAAGATATTTACCAATGGCAAAAGCGTTAAAGATCTTCAACTAAAAAAAGGTGAATCAGTTACTTTCCGTTTTAGAATTATAATTGATGATGGCGATAAAACGATAACTGCTGAACAGTTGAATAGATCAGCAGATGAGTTTTCAAAACAATATTAATCAATAGGAAAAAATTTTATTTACCAGGGTTTGTTGCTTCCCTAA
>JANNYY010000542.1:0-3421 GCA_031410355.1 Chitinophagaceae bacterium
GCCCAGTAAATCCCGCTTTGGCCCCACATCAACTGCATTCCATTTAAAACCCCAGTCTTTATCTGCTTCCTTGCTTGGCCATAAGGTAAAACCATCGTGGTGTTTGGAGGTAAGCACAATATATTTGGCACCAGATTGCTCAAATAATTTTGCCCATTCATCGGGGTTAAATAATTCTGCTTTAAAATCATTGGCCAATTCGTAATAAGTGCGGTTCCCAAATTTTGCTTTGTGAAACCGTTGGCGTGCGGTATCCGTTGTTTGCAAACCCTGCTGGTACCACTCTGCGTAGTTACCTTTACTGCTCCAGCCCGGCACTGCATACACACCCCAATGAATAAATATGCCAAACTTGGAATCTTTAAACCATTGCGGCACCGGCCTTGTATCAAGGCTTTGCCAGTTGGGTTGATAGTTTTGAGAAAAAATAGTTATCGGAAAAAATAATGCAAATAAAAAAAGCAATCGTTTCATCATTTTAAATTTTATGGTGTTACAAACCGGTAATTTTAAATACCCAGGCATGTTTTTGTGGTGGGTTATTTTTTATTTTTTCCGGAATAAGAATATGCATGGCAGCATTTGCTTTTTTTTCAACCGCTAATGGTTTATCATATCCCAGCAGGTAAATTTTTGTTGTTGATCTTTTTTGAAAGCTTTTAATAATTATCGTTCCGGGCATCAGCAATTCATTTTCATCAGCCAGGTAAATGGCATATACGGCATCTCCTTTTTTTGTAAAAACCATTTTATCTTCTTTGTATGGCTTGATGAAAGTTGTACCGTAAATAGCTTCCCCGTTTACTTTCATCCAACTGCCAATTTCCTTTAAGCGGTAATAAGACGAATCGTCCCAATCGCCTTCGGGCCCCGGCGCTACATTCAATAAAAAATTCCCGCCTTTACTTACCGCATTGCACAACATGTGAATTAAAGTATTGGCCGGTTTATTTTTAGCTCCAGGTACATAGCTCCAGGAAGATGACATGGGCATACAACTTTCCCAGGGTATGGGATTGGTTTCGTTAGGTATCAATGCCTCCGGCGTAAGGTAATTTTCGTATTCACCAGCAACGGTTCTGTCAACAATCAACATGCCCGGTTGTTTACTGCGGGCCATGGCCGCTATCTTTGGCATATCAATATCCTGGTCGTAAGGAATGGTTCTTTGCCAGTTAACGGAACTGTCAATGCTGCTGAAAGGCCGCACCCAGCCACCATCTAACCAAAGCAGCTCAACCTTGCCATAATCACTCATTAATTCCTCAAACTGTGTGTAGGTAAAATCTTTAAAACGTTGCCATATCTCCTGGTATTTTTTTGTGTCGTAGGTTGGGTTCCTGTCCTTCGGCGGAAAATAACTCCACCAATAATCTGGCGCATGCCAATCAGGTTTAGAAAAATAAATTCCCGGCATCATGCCTTCATTGCGAAAAGCATTTAATATTTCTTTGGTAACATTACTCCTCGGGTTTTTGGAGAAAGGTGTTTTAGCATCCGTAATTTTATAGTCCGTGGTCTTTGTATCAAACATACAAAAGCCATCGTGATGCTTTGCCATGGCCAGCACATATTTCATCCCGGCATCCTTTGCAGCGGCTGCCCATTTTTGGGGATTAAATTTTACCGGGTTAAAAGTAGTTTGTAAATTTTCGTAAGCCTTTTTATATTCAAACCAGTTATCCTTGTAAGGACCTGTTCGCTGGCACCAGCCTTCATCTTCAGGGCAAAGGCTCCAGCTTTCTACCACGCCCCACTGGCTGTAAGTGCCCCAGGTTATCATTAACCCAAATTTCATATCACCCCATTCTTTTAATTTTTGTTGTACTAAAATATCGGCGGGTACTTTATAAGCAAACTTGTCCTGGGCATTTATAGTAAAAGAAATAAAAGTAATGAGGAAGAGAAAAAAGAAACCAAAGTGCTTTTGTTTTTTCATAACCTTGTTTACTGCAATATAAAAAGAAAAGCGAAGCATTAGCCTAATTCTTATTTTGAGCTGCTATGATTTTTACCCATGCAAAAAAATGCCTTAAGGAAAAAATTTTGGAGTATTTACATTTTAAGGTTTTAAAACCTTAGTAGCACAATGTTTATAGCTTTGAGATCAACCTTATTACCATATTTTTTTCTTATTGTGTATGTTGCAAATAACACCAATCTCTGTAATGTAATAAGGTGGGCGCTTAATAGCAACTGATTTTTCTACTAAGGTTTGCCTGCGCAGAATGATTGTATAATATTTATGAAGTAGCAAGCTTGGTTGATTTAATAGCACCTCAAAATAAGAAGTTGCCAGGCATTACTATTTTATCCCTGCATCGTACCTTTAGGCAGTAAAATAAAAAGAACCAAAATTAATAATATGGAATACAGGATTGAAAAAGATACCATGGGTGAAGTAAAAGTACCCGCAGATGCGTATTACGGCGCACAAACCCAGCGCAGCATTGATAATTTTAAAATTGCGCAGGACATTAATAAAATGCCCAAAGAGATCATCAGGGCATTTGCTTATTTAAAACATGCTGCCGCCATTACCAATAACGAAGCTGGGGTTTTAACAAAGAAAAAGGCTGACCTGATAGGTAAAGTTTGTAAAGAAATATTGGATGGAAAATTAGATGATTATTTTCCGCTGGTGGTTTGGCAAACCGGCAGCGGTACCCAAAGCAATATGAATGTGAATGAAGTGGTTGCTTACCGTGGCCATGTTTTAAATGGCGGTAAGCTCAGCGATAAAGAAAAATATTTACATCCCAATGATGATGTAAATAAAAGCCAGAGCAGTAACGATACTTTTCCAACGGCCATGCACATTGCGGCGTATAAAATTTTAATGGAGACAACCATACCGGGCATTACCAAACTCCGCAACACGCTGGATAAAAAAGCAAAGACTTATATGAGGGTGGTTAAGATAGGCCGTACACATTTTATGGACGCCACACCTTTAACTGTTGGCCAGGAATTCAGCGGTTATGTTTCGCAATTAGATCATGGATTAAGAGCCATTAAAAATACACTGGCACATTTAAGTGAACTGGCGTTAGGTGGCACTGCAGTTGGTACAGGAATTAATACACCTCCCAAATATGATGTGAATGTTGCTAAACATATTGCCAAACTAACCAAACTGCCATTTAAAACTGCTGAAAATAAATTTGAAGCACTGGCTGCACACGATGCTATTGTAGAAGCACATGGCGCTTTAAAAACGGTTGCGGTAAGTTTGATGAAGATCGCCAATGATATCCGGATGCTATCATCGGGACCACGCAGCGGTATTGGTGAAATTCACATTCCGGATAACGAACCGGGTTCTTCTATTATGCCAGGTAAAGTAAACCCCACACAATGTGAGGCACTAACCATGATTGCCGCACAAGTAATGGGCAACGATGTTACCATCGGTATTGGT
>JANNYY010000543.1:0-6320 GCA_031410355.1 Chitinophagaceae bacterium
AGTTTTTGAATTTTCAAAATTTATTGAAAATATATTTTTATAACTAACATTATTTAGTTTATAGTCATGTGGTTCTTATAGATTGATTTTCTTGATATACACTTTTTCAGTTGATAATTGATCCCATCTTACATCATCCTGAATTATCTCTAATGTGGCTTTGATCTGATTACGTTTTATTCTCTCATCATTAGGTTTGTGCAATTTCCTTTCCCCAAATACCTTTTCTAAGGCTTTTTCAGTCTCACCTTCTATATGTAAAATGCCAATAAATTTATAATTCATTGCAGTATTACTAATATCCTTTTTCTTGCCGTGAATAAGTCGATGAGCATCATCTAAAATTCCATTAATCTGATTTACTCCAAAACTTTTTGTTCTATTATTAATAATGTTAGTCTTAATCTCAGCTAAAATAAATTTACCATTAAAAGGTATTCGTATATCATAACCATTTGCATTTGGTTTAGTTTGTTCAATTTCATTTAAAACTTTTTCTTTTATTACATCATCAATATTAAAATGTAAAAACAGCCATTCAGCCATGAGATAAGTTACTTTTAAAGTAATGATATTATTTATGTTTGCTAAAGTGTATTTTAAATTTAATAAGTCCTGATTACTTAGTTTATTGAAATAATCTGTTTCATTTTTTAAAATTTTGCCCCAGAGAAAATTGAATTTTTCCTTAAGAACTAATGATCTTTTATATTCTTCAGATTTCTCCATCATATTTCTATAAAAAAAACGCCAATTGAATTTGGCGTTTGAAATTACTTTATAATGTAATTACAACAACATCGTTACCGGGTTCTCTAAATATTTTTTCAAGGTTTGCAGAAAAGCCGCTCCCACAGCGCCATCCACCGTTCGGTGATCGCAGCTCATAGTTAGTTTCATTACATTGGTTACACCAAATCCATCTCCCTTTTTAACCACTACTTCTTTAATTCTTCCCACGGCTAAAATAGCGCTGTCGGGCGGATTGATGATGGCGGTAAATTCTTCAATATCCATCATGCCGAGATTGGAGATAGTAAATGTATTACCACTGAATTCCTGCGGCTGTAATTTTTTATCTTTTGCCTTACCGTATAATTCTTTTGCTTCGGCTGCAATTTGCGACAGGGTTTTCTGATCAGCAAAACGTATCACCGGCACAATCAATCCTTCGGGTGTTGCCACTGCACTACCAATATGTATGTGATGATTCTGGCGTATAAAATCTCCCATCCAACTGCTGTTTACCGCAGGATGCTGGCGCAATGTTAAAGCTGCAGCCTTAATAATAAAATCGTTGAATGAAATTTTAACCGGACTTATTTCATTTAACTGTGTACGTGCAGTGATGGCATTATCCATGTTGATTTCCATGGTTAAATAAAAATGGGGAGCCGCAAACATACTTTCGCCCAGGCGGCGTGCAATGGTTTTACGCATTTGGGTAAGCGGCAAATCCGTATGACCCTCTTGTCCGTTGATCGTTGATCGTTGTTCGTTGTTCGTTGTTCCCTGGTTGCTTTCTGCTATCTGTGGCTTGGCTGCGGGCACATAACTATCAATATCTTTTTTGGTAATTCTGCCACCATCACCGCTGCCACTTACTTTACTGATATCAATTCCTTTATCGGCAGCGAGTTTTTTGGCTAATGGGGAGGCTTTAAGGCGTTGGCCGTCGGCAGGAGCCTGTTGGTCAGCAGAACCCTGAACGTTGTTCGTTGTTTGTTGTTCGTTGCTTGTTGTTGGTTGTTCGTTTTCGGGTGCCGAATCGCTTTCGGACAACGAACCACGATTACCGGACAACTGATTTCCTCCCGCTTTTTCAGCCGCTACATAAGCGCTCACATCTGTTCCAGCTTTACCAACAATCGCAATGATCTCATTTATTTTTGCAGCACTTCCTGCTTCTACACCTACATATAATAATGTGCCTTCTTCATATCCTACTACTTCCATGGTTGCTTTATCTGTTTCCACATCAGCCAGCACATCATCCGCTTTTACAAGATCGCCTACTTTTTTATTCCAGGAAACAATCTTTCCTTCGGTCATTGTATCGCTCAATAAAGGCATTCGAATTTCTTTTGCACCATCAGGGAGAGGAACTGTTTGGGGTTTGGGGTTTGGAGCTTGGGATTTATTATTTGCAGTTTGGGGTTGAGCAGCATCCTCAGATGAAGCATTCTTAGCTGTAGTTTCGGCAGATGCCTCTGTGGTTTTTGGAACTTCGGTTTTAGATGCTTCTGTAATTTTTTCTTCCGATTTAACTTCGCCCTTTTCACCATCCAATAATGATTTATAATCCTCGCCTTCTTTACCTACAATAGCAATGATCTGGTTCACTTTTGCAGCTTCACCCGCAGGTATGCCAATATATAATAATGTACCATCCACATATCCGTTTACTTCCATGGTTGCTTTGTCGGTTTCCACTTCGGCTAAAACATCATCGGCTTTTACTTTATCGCCAACGTTTTTGTTCCAGGATATTATTTTCCCTTCTGTCATCGTATCGCTTAAAAGCGGCATGCGTATCACTTCTGCCATAATAGTAAAGCTTATTTTAGATTGAGGTTCGAAATTAAGGCAAAATGCGGAAAAGAAGGACAGTTTAGCTTAATAATCGAGTTCTAACCGCAGCCTGTCTTTTAATTCTTTAACCAATGGATATTCCTCAATTATTTTCAGGTATTGCTCCCTGCTGCTCAATGGCTTTTCGGCAGGCTCCCCCATTCCTTCTTTTTCATTGATGATCACATTATAGGTAAGCTGGCGGTTACAAAAATATTGCTGCAGGTCATCTACCAGTTCTGCCCGTTCCTGCTCAATAAATTTTTGCTGAATATTGTTTTCTGTGATGATCTCTATGGAATTGTTATCAATAATTTTCAACCCCGCCATTTTAAAATTGGTAACGGCAGAATGATTTTTTTTGCTATTCAATTTTTCAATAAACCTGTTCCAGCATACTTTTAATTCTTCTTCTGTTAATTCTTTAACCCCGTTTCCGTTTGCTTTATTTTGAGCCGTTACTTTTTTGCGTATGGCATCCAGGGATCCAAGAGATTTTTTGGGCAAGTCATTTGGCAGTGCAGTTTGCTTGGGAACTTTTTTTTCAAAACCAGGTTCAGGTTCTTCAATAATCAGTTTTGCTTCGGTATTTTTTTTTATTACGGGTTGGGGAATAACAGGCTGCTCCTGTTCTTTAACTTTAATGATTGAAATAGATCTAAATGCAACCGGGCGGGTTGTTTCAACTATTTTTTTTTTAGAAAGGCTGCCTTCGCTATTAACCATTTCAACTGCCTGTAACAGGTAACAGAGTTTAATGATGGCCAGCTCTACATGCAGGCGTTTATTGCGTGCCTGCTTATAATTTATTTCTGCCTCGTTCAATAAATTTAATGCCGCTATTAACCAGCCTGTTGAAATTTGCCCCGCTGCCTGTAAATATTTTTGTTTAAAATCATCCGCCACTTCCAGTAAAATGGCAGCCTTGGCATCTTTACTCACCAAAAGATTTCTTACAAATTCGCTATAGCCTTCCAGCAATGTATCGCCTTCAAAACCCTTGCGGTTTATTTCATCATACAACAGCATGGCATCGCTCAAATGCTGTTGCTGCATACAATCAATCAGTTTAAAATAATAATCTTCATCCAGTATATTCAGGTGCTCCAGCGTGTTGCTGTAATTTAATTCGCCATTGGTAAAACTTACAATTTTATCCAGGATACTTAAAGCATCACGCAAACAACCTTCGCTTTTTTGTGCAATAACATGCAGCGCTGCTTTATCAGCTTTTATTTTTTCTTTTTCACAAATTTCCTGCAGGTGTTCAATAGTATCGTTATTGGTAATTCTTTTAAAATCAAATATCTGGCAGCGGCTGAGAATGGTTGGAATGATTTTATGCTTCTCGGTTGTTGCTAAAATAAAAATGGCATAAGGTGGCGGCTCTTCCAGGGTTTTTAAAAACGCATTAAAGGCTGATGAACTCAACATGTGTACCTCATCAACAATGTACACTTTGTATTTACCGGCCTGCGGTGCAAAACGAACCTGTTCAACCAGGCTCCGTATATCATCTACCGAATTATTACTGGCTGCATCCAGTTCATGAATGTTTAAAGATGTACCAGCATCAAACGAAACACAACTGTTACAGGTATTACAGGCTTCCCCATCTGCTGTCCTGGTTTCGCAATTAATGGTTTTGGCGAGAATTCTAGCGCAGGTTGTTTTACCCACACCCCTTGGCCCGCAAAATAAAAATGCATGGGCCAGTTGGTTATTCTTAATGGCATTTTTTAAAGTAGTTGTAATATGCGCCTGCCCCACTACAGTTGAAAAATTCTGTGGCCTGTATTTTCTTGCCGATACAATAAACTTATCCATGGGCTGCTAATTTCGGTAATCTATTCTGTAAAATCGAATTTGTTTTTCCCGAATTTTACTCTAGAAAAGGATGACGTTTAAATTCCTTCATCCTGTCGAACAAATACCGGTATGTAGTAAGATTACGTGAGCGAAAGGTTTCGCCCAGGCTTTCGGCTACATTGATCATTTTAATATTAAAATCGCCAATCCACTGCATTTCATATTCGGTATAAGGATAAGGTGGTACCTGTACAATTTTAGAACATTCCCCAATAATATAAGCATCAATGCCTGTACCCTGCCATTCAGGAACAACACCAAACACCACCCCTACAAATTTTTTGGCGGGCTTAAATTTTTGCCGCCACACAAATTCAAGTTTTTGTAATAGCCCGAATTTGCCGTTCAAATGTTTGAAATACTGATTTATATCTGGCAGGTTAACAAACATAGCGATAGCAACGCCTTTATAATATGCGAAATAGATAACCTTTTCATCCATTACAGGCTTCATTTTTTTAAACATCAATAATACCTGTTCTTTACTAAGTTCTTTTAACCCCCCATGGCCGGCCCATGCTTTATTATACACTTCCACAAAATCAATGGCGTATTTTTCCAGGTTATTTTTTTTGATGGTACTGAAGCTGATATCTGGGTTTGCCTCATGTATTTTATGCCGCTCCAGAATTTTTGGCGCCAGTTTTTTTGCAGCATCCAGCCCAAAACAAACCTGGTTGTAAAATTCCCTGAATCCATAATTTTCAAAAAGGGTAACGTAATACGGCGGGTTATAATTCATACAATATAGCGGCGGAGTAAAACCTTCAGTAATTAAACCCCACCAGCGGTCACGTTCTCCAAAATTGACGGGGCCATCCATTGCTTCCATACCATGCTGTATTAACCAATGCCTGGCATTATCAAATAAAAGATCAGCCGCATCCTGGTTATTAATGCACTCAAAAAATCCAATGCCGCCCACAGGAACATCATCCCCTTTATTTTTATATTTTTTATTGGTAAAAGCAGCAATGCGGCCAATCAATTTTCCGGTATCATCTTTTAATATCCAGCGTATTATTTTTCCAAAACGAAAAGCTTTATTTTTTTTCGGATCAAAAACCTCGTTAATATCCTTATCCATCGGACGTATCCAATTGGGGTCGGTCTTATTGATAGCTACTGCTGTTTGTATAAACAGCAGTGAAGTTTCTTTATCTGTAACCGGGATGATTTGCATAATTGTTTGTAAAAAGCAAAAATATGGGTTTAGCATAAATGAACCCATTTAATCACTTCCGTTTCGTGTATTTTAAATTTTCAGGATAAAAAAAAATCATCCCAAACAAATGGGATGATTTTTAGTAAGGTTAGATTAAAATTGGTTTTTATAGCTTTTCTATTTGAACAATACCTTTTTGCTCTCCACCCTTGTTTTGCACCATGATCATATATTTTCCATTGGTGAGCATGGTTCCAAAATCAAAACGGAAGCTTTGTACATTGTTAAGGTCAATATTTTTGATAACTAATACCTTTCCCGACATATCAATTATAGAAATATTGTAGTTACCATTAAATAAGCCTCCCCTGGCTGCAATTGTGATCCAACTTTCGTTGGTAACCGGATTAGGATAACCGTAGATCACAAATGATGCTTTAACATCACAACCGCTGTTTACAGGTACTACATTGCTATATTTAAATGAAGCATCTTTGTCAACCATTTTTAAACGAAGGAATATGGTACCACTACTTCTAAGCTGAGCTGTCTGGGTGCTGATATCAAATGCCGAATTGTAATTTTGGACATTATTGGCTCTAACAGTATTTATAGTAGCGTAATTAATTCCATCACTACTGGCCTGTAGTTCGTATTGACTAAAATTCAATTCGTTTTCAACAGACCAGGTTGCATTTATTATACAATCTTTTTT